>NZ_JAUBTN010000013.1:0-117808 GCF_036705055.1 Microcoleus sp. CZ3-B2
TTGTTAGTTGTTAGTTGTTAGTTGTTAGTTGTTAGTTGTTAGTTGTTAGTTGTTAGTTGTTAGTTGTTAGTTGTTAGCTGTTAGTTGTTAGTTGTTAGTTGTTAGTTGTTAGTTGTTAGCTGTTAGTTGTTAGTTGTTAGTTGTTAGCTATTAGTTGTTAGTTGTTAGCTATTAGTTGTTAGTTGTTAGCTATTAGTTGTTAGTTGTTAGCTATTAGTTGTTAGCTATTAGTTGTTAGCTATTAGTTGTTAGTTGTTAGTTGTCAATTGGTAATAAAAAATGGGTAATTAGTAATTGAAACTAACCAATTCCCAATTCCCAATTCCCAATTCCCAATTCCCAATGCCCAATGCCCAATTCCCAATTCCCAATTCCCAATGCCCAATGCCCAATGCCCAATGCCCAATGCCCAATTCCCAATGCCCAATGCCCAATTCCCAATGCCCCATTTACTCAATATTAATTTGATTGGGAGGCTTCGGTTGATTCTGCTTGTCATCCCTCAAAGTTTTGCGTCCCGAACTAGCATAATCCTTGTACAATTCCACAAACATCTTTGTCAACTGCTGCAAAGAAACTTCTTCACCATTAATTTGAGCTTTCATATAAGTTTTAAGCACTTCAATGTAAGCCAAACCGAGGGCAAGGGTGAGAGTTGCCGCCGTTGCACCGGAGATTGCACCGCCGACAACAGTACCAGCACCGGGAATCATTTTGATCAAATTAGTCACAATACTTCTACCCACAGCAGTAACCCCGCCAGCACCGCTAATCGCAGATAGCATCGCCGAAACAAACCCCTTATCAAAGGGCATTCCAAAAATCACAGTAATATTAGCAATCATTGCCGTTTGCATCGCCATCAAAATCGGCGCATCAGCAAACGGTACAGGAGTCGCACCGACAATTGCAGAACCGGCAACATAACCAGTTACATACTTAAATGCCATGTCAGATTTGAGCGAAACATTGGCAATTTGTTCTTTCACAAAAGCTTTTTGAGCGACTTCCGGCAGCAGTTGAAAAGTTGCATCCACCAATTTGTCTAAACCGTGAGATTTTACTGTATAATCCTCATCTATTTCTTCCGGTTCTGCCATGACGGGGATGATTTGACTGACTGGCAAATTCATGTGTTCGAGTTGCTTGAAAAACTCGCTGGGCTTTTTCGATGTAGTTTGAGTGAGCACTAAAATCACTGGTACATCTTTGACTTCCATTTCTTTTAGCCAGTTTTCCTCGACTGATTCTATTCTATTGGCGCTGTGATTGATGCAGTACCAGATGACGTGAATGTGTTCTTTGGGGTGCAGGAGTCTTTGGTCTTCAATTAGTTTAGCAACGTTTAATTGAATAATTTTAATTTGTTCGGCGTTGAGTTCTAGTCCGGGAGTGTCGTAAACTGCGATCGGGCAATTCGGTTTGGTATATTGGCGAATACCGTGAGTGACGGGGCGGCCGACTCCGGTTTCTGCCAAGCGCTGGCGAAACACAGAATTGATCAGGGTACTTTTGCCGACTCCGGTTTTGCCGATGACTAAAACATTGCACTGTCCCACTTGGTTTTCTGCTTCTTTGAAAGCGTCGTAACTTTTGTTTAACAGCTCGTCTAGGGAAAAGTCGTCTGACATGGCGGTTTGTGCTCCGAGAAGGATGGGAGATTAAAGCTGGATTTCAAACACCACCGAAGAGAATTCGGAGGCTCTACAAACGAAGTCCGCACAACGCGAGACTGGGGGAGTCTTAAAGATATTGTAGCAATTTAGTTTGATGTTTAAGCTAACAGTCGATCGACATCAATGCTGAAACCGCTGAGGATTTGTTGAGTGGTGGCAGTTTCACCGGCTCTAAATGTCAGCATTCTATCTTGAGTTATCACGAATATTAAACGACTTTCTGGAAAAACTAACCAGACTTCCTGACAGCTAGATGCTAAATATTCCTGTGCTTTGAGAAAGACATCTTCCGCGATATCGGTGGGTGAAACTATTTCGGCAATTAAGGGGAAACTTTGGGGTAAAGTGGCAATATTACCAAATTGTGCAACTAATTCGGGTGTGAGATAAGCGACATCGGGCCGGCGAATTTGTCGGCTAGTGCGACAAGGTGGTGAAATATAAAGTTTACCTCCATTTTTGCTTAAAGTTCTGTAATTTGCCCAAGCACAACCCAGCCTTGATTGAATTTTACCATGCTTGACTGTGACTCCATCTTTCTCAACGAGTTTTCCATCCACCCATTCGATTTGGTCGAGGGGATTAGCCGTGAACTCTTCTAGAGTAAAATGCTTCTGTGCGACAGTAGCAGCGACCATAGTTATGTATTGGCTTTTGCATATTCGCCGATCCTATTATGACAGATCGGTACAGAGAAGGATATCTGATTCAATTATTCAATATTCTCAGAATTTTCAGATTGATCGCTGTCAGGCGGTAAAAAATCAGGATTAAGAACTTCTTCTTCCGTAAAAGGAGACTCTGGGGGGAATATCGCAATAGATAAACCTGTTTCATCTGCGGCTAATTCCCTAGCATCTTGATAAGATTCATTAAATATCTCTTCAAAAAAACGATATAAACTCGGACTGGTTTTGAAGGTATCTCGGATGCGTTTACGATGTTCACGAATGGTGTACACCCAACTATTTGTTCGTTTTTCTGGCTGATATTTATACTTAAGTAAGTGCATTAAAAGTACCCTCAAATTACTTTTTAAAGCATTTTTATCGCTTTTTCCCATACTTTCTAGTTCCTCTAGTAAGTTCTCTAAATCTATTTCGGCAAACTTTCCCTCTTTTAATAAGTTGATAGTTGTCTGTAACCACAGATAAAAATCCCGTTCGTAAAGGGATGTTATTGCAGTTGTTATTGATTGGATAGTTGTCATTTTGTTTGACTCCCTTTCTCTTCTCTAGACATAAAGTGTAACATATTCGATAATTTATCGCTGAAGTTAGCTTTACGGGCTCAAATGAGCCGAAATATGCAAGAAGTGCGATCGGTTTGTTTAAAGGTATGGATGACAACCCCTAAATTTCCTGTTTCATCTAAGCCTATTATGATGTTCGATCAAACCTTCACCAATGGCGCAAACTCCTCTAATTTCACTTGTAGGTTATCTACCAGCATTAAACGATAGCTTTCTGTAGCTTTCAACTTTTGGAAAACATAACTAGCAAAATCATCACACCACTTTTGCCTCTCAAGTTCATTCGAGATGTTCAACGCTCTGATTGATAGGTTATAAGGGTATTCTTCAAATTTGATATCTCGATCGTTTTCAAAATCATGCTTTCCTACAGTAAGAGTGATTGTTGAGTTGTGAAACTCATACCAGTTATCAGTACCATCAGAAATCAGCTCGAACTTGAGAGCCAATATAAACTCTAATTCTTTGATTAAATGTTCGATGTCCTGCGGAAAGTCTACAAAAATATCTAGTGTGCGAGACATAAAAACCTCCTTTATTGAAACTCAGTAAAAGTGATGTCATAGATATCGCCAATAATTCGGACGCTATCAATTTTTCCGCGTGTAATATTTTTCGCCCTCTGCAAACCTCGTTCAGCCTCAGCCTCTATCAACCCAGACACCCTAGCATCTATAATTATATCCCTAGCTTGTCCTCCTCGTCTAATCGAGTTGTTGATCTGATTTTTTACTGTCGCGCTTGTAGCACCGGCATCTAGACTTTTGAATTCAGTGAATTTTCCATCTACCTCAGCATCGGGATTTCTACCTCCATCGGTTTTTTCCACCAAGGCTTTAACATTCTTTCCCTCTCTTTCCAGAAATTCAGCGATCGCTCTTTCGTTTGCACCAAAAGCTCTTTCTGATTCATCAATACTGCCACAATTAGCCGAAGTTTGCTTAGGGGTTTGGTTAGTCCCGTTATTCACCATTTTTGGTTATTTAAAATTTTGGTGAATTATCGCACATTATGAGCCAAGTAACTTGAGAAAAAGAACCGGGTTTCTCACTTAGTCAATACAATGATTCCTCTCCCATCAGGTTCTACTATTACCCTAATACTAACACTATCTCTAGTTCCTTCAATATGCCATCTTACAGGCTTACCAGCAAAGAAGTTACTTAAACTTTTAGCAAAGACTTAAGATAAGTATAAACTCTGAAACAATAAATTATCTTTGATTTTCTGACAATTAATGGCACTTTTGCAAGAAGCCTGGTATTAATATTATGGCCGGTAAAGACGATGATTTTATCCCATAATCATTGTAAAATTAAGTTGGTATTGAGAACACAATGATGGCATATTAAATGGATTGACGGAGTAATTCTAGCGCTTCCTTCATTAAAGTGGGATCGCCAATTTCTAATATTCTGTCAATAATTTCTAATTGCCTCTTTTTCTTATCTTTTTCTATCCATTTTTGATATTTCGGCTCGGCGAGCATTTTCTGATATTCCTGATATTCATTAACTTCTTCTTCAAAATCCTTTAGAATTTCATAAGGTAATTCCTCCATATCCTTAGCATCAGATATTATTTTATACTTTTCATTCGTAAGAATTTCATCAATATCATCAGAAGGCTTATAAGTTACATTTACTCTATATCTTACAAAACATCCTTCTGTCGTTTCTTGATCGGAACTATGAGGCATTATTTCACCAATTTGGAATATCTTGTTTTCTGTTGAAAATAAGAGGCATAAAGAACCTTCGCGAAAATCCTCTTTCGCTTCCTCTAGAGTTGTGGGTGACGAGTGAAAACAATTTATCTTCTCCCTACCATTAACGAGATTAGTTGCCTTGGCAATAAGATCACTATCAGTCAAGACACCTAGTTCAATGAATTTACCATCTGATCTGTTTGGTATGGGTTGTTGATCTTGATTTACAGACGTAGAGTTTTCTTGAGACGGTGGGAGAACTTCATTTTGATTTTCAGAAGACTCTCCATTATATTTATTAATTTTTTCTGCAAATTCCTTGATTTTTTGTTCCCATGAATTATATTGATTGTTCTGGTACTCGTCAATTATTTTTTCCCATAAATCATATTCCTTAGAATCAATATATATCTCAGACAAACGAGCAATTAATGTTTTTGTTAAGTTGAAGTTGTGGATACTAATACATAATTCTCCCTCACATTCAAGACCTGGCCGAGTTAGATTAGATGACCCTATGATCGAAACACCTATCTGAATGTCAGCTTTTATCTTCACATTCCGACTCCGACCTAAAAAACAATAGGCTTTGATATGAAAGTTCTTCTTAGGGCATATAAAGTGAACAGATTTATTATTAGGTTTTTTTGATTTTTCTGATTCGATAAAATCTAATATTTTTTTAATATTTTTAATCTCATTAAAGAAGTTTTTGCTGCCGATGGCAATCACAACTTTCGCATCTTCTGTTAAAAAATCGGCTGAAAGAATTTGTTTTACTTGTGTCACCCCAGCATCATCAAAAAAAGCAGAAAAAATATAAATTTCACTCCAATAAAATTGTTCGGAATCTAATAAAGTATTGATTTTATTTTTTAAGCTTTCTTTGTCGTCGTACAAAAACTGATAATTCATCGTAAATACCTCCAATTAATTGATATAAAACTTTTTAGGTAAGATGTAAACCACAATTTGATTATCTTCCCTAAAACTGCGCGATCGCACCTAATAAAGTTGACTAAAAACATAATCAGCCAACTCAATCACAGCCTACTTCGACTCCGACGGCGGGAACCCACCAAACGCATAACCGCAGACTGAGCGGACTTAGCCTGTAATTCCCGCGATCGCCTGGGATGTTTGAAAGGTTACTCATGGGCTTAACAAGGGATAGAGAGGGAAACGCATGGAGAAATTATAACTGTTGCAGTCGAGCTTGAACCAATTTTTGAATATTTGTGGCAGAGATCGGATTTATGGCAGTTACGCACAGCAAAGAAACCGGGTTTTTCACTTAGTTAAAGGCTTGGATACCGTATTTTCGCAAAAAAACCCGGTTTCTAATCACCCGTGTTTTAGTCATAATTTAAAAATGTTGCAGCAGAGATTTCTCTTGTGCATAAACCTTTCGCAGCGATTCCAGGGCGATCGCACTTAACATCAATTTAATCACCCCCACCATTTCCCCCCACTCCAACAATTCAGAAACACAAACAGCTTTGTGAAATTTCTCCGCATAGAAATCCACCCAAAAATCCGGCGCGTGTCTCTCTTTCTGACTCGCTATCCGGCGCTTCCAATAACCAAAATCTAAACCAGAGGGCGATTCCACTCCCACCACTGGCGGAAAGTCGGCATAACTCACAAACCGACTCATCCCTTGGGCGTGTACGTACAGGATATGCGCCCAGCACTCGAAGCGATATATTTGTTCTACCTTGATTTTCAGCAGCCGCGCGATCGCCTCTTTGGTGACAAACCGGCTCAATCTGTGTCTGGGGGTTGATTTTCTCGAAAAGCTTGCTAACATTATAGAAATCTCCTTCGCTTGATGTCTCTCTTGAGTTAATGTCTCTCTTGATTGATGTGTATCTCTTGACTGATATGTCTCTTGATTTGGGAATTTAGTTGATAAGTTTCTTGTTTAGGGAATGTGGTTGATGAGTCTCCTGCTTAGGGATTTGAACTTTGACAGGCGATCGTCCTTGAGTTTTCCAGGCCTGGGGGCGATCGCTTTTTACATTATAATCTTACGACCTATATCAATCATCTGTCAAGAGCTTATGGGCTTAATTAGATTGCGGGTTAGAGAATTTGCTGGTGAGAAAGGCTGGACGATCAAAGAGGTTTCTGACCGATCGGGAGTCAACTACAGCACCCTCAGCACCTATTCACGTTCTCCGGGAATGGCGATGGTTGATTTTACTTGTCTGCTCAAGTTGGCACGTACTTTTGATGTGATGGTCGAAGATTTGGTTGAGGTC
This sequence comes from Microcoleus sp. CZ3-B2, assembly GCF_036705055.1. Lineage (NCBI taxonomy): Bacteria > Bacillati > Cyanobacteriota > Cyanophyceae > Oscillatoriales > Microcoleaceae > Microcoleus > Microcoleus sp. CZ3-B2. The sequence goes on from NZ_JAUBTN010000013.1 coordinate 6,901, forward strand.
GTCAAAGAGTAGGTCGATCGCCTTTTGTAGTATAATTTCATGACTGATATTAGTCACACCTGAAGAGCTTATGGGCTTAATTAGATTACGGGTTCGAGAGTTTGCTGCTGAGAAAGGCTGGACGATCAAAGAGGTTTCAGAGCGATCGGGCGTAGTCTACAGTACGCTCAGAACCTATGCCCGATCGCCCGGATTAGCAACAATTGACGTGACAGCCTTGGACAAGTTGGCGAGGACTTTTGACGTGATGGTCGAAGATTTGTATGAGATTGTCGAAGATTAGCCGATCGCCTTTTGGAATAAAAATATCTTATGATGGTACACCATCATTCGTCAAGTATGGGTTTAGTCAGACTAAAAGTTAGAGAATTCGCCGCTGAGAAAGGTTGGACGCTAAAAGAGGTTTCAGAGCGATCGGGAGTAATTTACAGCACCGTCAGACACTACGCCCGCTGTCCGGGAGTGTCAACCATTGACTTTATTTCTATACACAAATTGGCTCGCACCTTTGATGTAATGATTGAAGACTTGGTGGAAATTGTGCAGGAGTGAGCGATCGCCCAAGCTAATATAGAGAAGTAAGCTTTTGACATCAGTAATGGTTGAATTGCTACAAATCCCCCAAGCACAAAACGTAGTTGTTACAGACGACGCGCTAACAGTAGATATCTCTGATGGTCGTACTATTTCTGTACCTTTAGCTTGGTATCCTCGGCTATTGCACAGCCCACCAAACGAACGCAATAATTGGCTATTTATTGGTGGAAATGATGGAATCCACTGGCCTGATATTGACGAAGACATTAGCATCAAAAATATTATTCTCGGTAAACCATCTGGAGAAAGTCATACCAATTTCATAAAGTAGCGCTAGATATTACCCCCCCCAACCCCCCCGCGATTTCGGGGGGGGAGCTAAAACTTCATCTATACCACATCTTTAGAAAAATGGTATCAGAAGTCATTTCAGGGGTGGTTAGACGAACGCGCGAAAATATTCTAATCCCAAATCCGCCTTAAATACCTTTCTTAGTCCGCTAGGAGTGGACTTCGTTTGACAAGAAGCGGTTGCAACCGCCGAATTATAGAAAGTATCACTCCAAAAAAAAGCGCCTGAGTTCCCCCAGACGCATAGCATAAAATCAACAAATTGTCAACCCTAACTTAACCGTTCAAAGCCTCAGCACCGCCGGAAACTTCCAGGATTTCCTGGGTAATTGCCGCCTGCCGCGCCTTGTTATAAGTCAGCGTCAAACTACGGATCAAATCGCTAGCATTCTCACTAGCATTATTCATCGCCGTCATCCGCGCAGCCAACTCGCTAGCTGCAGATTCTTGCAAAGCCCGCAGCAATTGGTTGTTCAAATACAAAGGCAAAAGTGCCTCCAGAATTTGTGCCGGATCTTGCTCGAAAATCATGTCGGCCGGCAAACTCTTTGTAGGTGCAGCAACCTTCTCCCGCGATACTTGAAACTGTCCGCCTTTCGTTGTCAAGCGGAAGATTTCATCATCGGAACTTTCCAAACCTTGGGGATCGAGGGGTAACAAGGTTTGGATTACCGGACGCGAACTAATTAGCGACACAAACTTGGTGTAAATTAGTTCAACTCTGTCCACAGTTCCCGACAGGAACAGAGACAGCAATTGGTCAGCAATTAGCGCTGCTTCCGGTGCTGTCGGAATTTGTTCTAAGTTAGTGTAAGTAGCATCGATCGGCTGTTCGCGGCGCTGGAAATACTGAGTAGCTTTGCGTCCTACCAACACGTATTTGTATTCTAAACCTTCAGCTTTGATTTCCTTAGCGCGATTTTCGGCGTATCTGATGATGTTGCTGTTGTAGCCACCGCACAAACCCCGATCGCCCGAAACTACCAAAATTCCAACTGTTCTGACTTCGCGTTTTTGCAGCAGCGGTAAATCCTGGCTGTCAAACTGCAAGCGTTCCGCCAAACCGTACAATACCTCTGCGAGGCGATCGGCAAAAGGTCGAGTAGCAGTCACTTGTTCTTGAGCGCGGCGCACCTTAGCAGCAGCCACCAAACGCATCGCTTCTGTAATCTTTTTAGTGTTCTTGACCGACTTAATGCGATCGCGAATAGTTTTTAGATTTGCCATAACTTTCTCCTTTTTTCTTGGTTTTTATTTCCGAGTTTTTAGTTCCTCGCCATCAGTTTTAAGTTGGTAATTTTTTACTTACGTCTTTACTTTAGCTTTCAGTCATTAGCAATCAATCATTAGTTACTTCACTAATAACTAATGACTGATGACTAATGACTGATGACTGATGACTAATGACTAATTACGCAGAAACCAAGAAACTTTGCTTGAATTCCGCAATGCCTTCTTTCAGCAGCTTCTCAGCTTCATCAGTCAAGGCCTTTCCGCCTTGAACGATTTCGCCGTACTTCGGCTTGCTAGTCCGCAAATAATCGCGCAAACCAACAGTAAACTTGCTGACTTTTTCCACAGCGATATCATCCATGTAGCCGTTAATACCGGCATAGATTATAGCCACTTGTTCGTTCATCGGCAGGGGCGAACTTTGGTCTTGTTTCAGGAGTTCCCGCAAGCGTTGACCCCGCGCCAATTGATTTTGAGTAGCTTTATCCAAGTCAGAAGCAAACTGAGAAAATGCTGCCAGTTCTTCAAACTGCGCCAATTCCAATTTCACCTTACCGGCTACTTTTTTCATGGCCTTAGTTTGAGCCGCCGAACCTACCCGCGATACCGAAATACCGGGGTTTACTGCCGGACGCAAACCAGAGTTAAACAAGTCAGAAGAAAGGAAGATTTGACCGTCGGTAATCGAAATTACGTTCGTCGGAATGTAAGCAGAAACGTCGCCAGCTTGGGTTTCGATAATTGGCAAAGCAGTCATGCTGCCTTCGCCCAAATCGTCGCTCAATTTAGCAGCGCGTTCTAGCAAGCGAGAGTGCAGGTAAAACACGTCTCCGGGATAAGCTTCGCGACCGGGAGGACGGCGCAGCAACAAGGACATTTGGCGGTAGGCCTGTGCTTGCTTGGAAAGGTCATCGTAAATGACCAAAGTGTGCTTGCCTTTGTACATGAAATACTCGGCTAAGCTAGCACCAGTGTAGGGCGCCAAATATTGCAGGGTTGCGGGGTCGCTAGCGTTGGCTGCTACGACGATTGTGTAGTCCATCGCGCCCTTTTCTTGCAGGACGTTGACGATGTTAGCTACTGTAGAAGCTTTTTGACCGATCGCCACGTAGACGCAAATTACATCTTCCGATTTTTGGTTGATGATTGTGTCAATTGCGATCGCAGTTTTACCGGTTTGACGGTCGCCAATAATCAGTTCCCGCTGTCCTCTTCCCACAGGAATCATCGCATCAATAGCGGTAATTCCTGTTTGCATCGGTTCGTAAACAGAACGGCGAGAAACAATCCCTGGTGCCGGAGATTCAATCAACCGAGACTCAGTAGTTTTAATTTCGCCCTTGCCGTCAATCGGACGCGCCAAAGCATCAACTACCCGTCCCAACATTGCTTCACCAACGGGGACTTCAGCAATTCTGCCAGTAGCAGTAACTACCGAACCTTCTTGAATACCTAGGCCTTGGCCCATCAACACTGCACCGACGTTATCTTGTTCGAGGTTCAGTGCGATGCCCACGGTGCCGTCGGCAAATTCTAGCAATTCCCCAGACATAGCTTTATCCAAGCCATAAATCCGGGCAATGCCGTCGCCTACTTGCAAAACAGTACCGACGTTAGAGACTTTTACATCTTGGTCGTACTGTTCAATTTGCTGGCGAATAATGCTGCTAATTTCGTCAGGTCTGATTGCTGCCATGTTAATTATTATGTGTCAGTTGTCAGTTTTCGATCGATGTTTTCGGTAAGAAAGAATTGAGATTTGGTAGTAAGAATTTGGGACTAGCAACTCGAAAACATAAATTCATTTATTCCTGTTTCCTGTTTGATTCTTCCCGAAGGCCGGCTTCCTTCTTCCTTCTTCCTTATCCCTTCTTCAAGAAAGAATTGAGATTTGGTAGTAAGAATTTGGGACTAACAACTTGAAAACATAAATTCACTTATTCCTGCTTCCTCTTTGATGCTTCCTTCTTCCTTCTTCCTTCTTCCTTCTTCCTTCTTCCTTCAATTAAGAATTCAAGCGAATTCCCAGACGGCGCAATTGTCCCCGCAGGCTGGCATCAATTACTTGAGAGCCTACTTTGATGACCACACCGCCGATTAAATCTGCGTCTATTTTGGTTACAATTTCTACGCTTTGAGCGCTGCTCATCGCCTGCACTTTCTCGCGAACAGTCTGCATTTGAGCATCTGAAAGCGGGACGGCAGATGTAACTTCAGCCAATACTGTTTGGTTGAGCTCTCGGAGCTTTGCCAAGTATTGTTGACCAATTCCTTCTAAAAAAACAATTCTTCCTTTGTCTACTAATAGCTTCAGGAAGTTGTGCATCAAGGGGTTCATTTCTTCACCCGCTATTTGCCCAATTACGGCTTTTTTATCATCCGGTTTAATCAGCGGATTGCCTAAAAATTGACGCAAATCTTCCGAACCTTCTAGCAGACCGAGCAAAGAACGAACGTCTTCGCCGAACTTTTCTGCAAGATTGCTCGACTGAGCCAGTGACATCAAGGCAGATGCGTAAGGCTGCAAGACTTCTGTGCTGACTTTACTCACGTTTTAGCCTCCCAGTAACGCAATGCTGCGATCGATTAATTGGTGTTGAGCGCTGTCATCCAAGCTAGTTTTTAACTGGCTTTCCACCCTTTCTAGTGCCATTAAAGCCACTCTTGCTCTGAGTTGGGCGATCGCTCTTTCTTGCTCTGCTTCCAACTCTTGACCTGCTGTTGCTTTCATGCGTTCAACGTCCTGCGCCCCTTGAGCTAAAATTGCTTCTTTGGCTGCGATCGCATTTTCTTGTGCAGCGGCTCGAATCCGTTCTGCTTCTGCTTGAGCCTCAGTCAATTGTTGCTGCTGTTCTGCGAGAGCTGCTGCGGCCTCTTTTTGGCGAGTTTCTGCTTCTTTAATTGCCTCTTCGATAGCGGAGCGTCTTTCGCTGAGGATATTTCCTAAAAAGCCGCGCCCGAAGTAAAAAAGCAATCCAACAAGAATGATCAGGTTAATCAGGTTGGCTTCTAAAATATCAAAATTTAAACCGAAACCACCTTCCCCGCTAGCTTCTGTGGCTAGCAATAAAACAGTCCCCATGATTCTCTTCCATAATTGCGCGTGCAGGTTTGATGAACCGATTTTAGATTTTAGATTTTAGATTTTCTAATTTACCCAAAATCTAAAACTGTTCGATCGAGCTATTTGACCAATGCTTTGCCTAATAGCTTCTCAAGAATTTGTCGGCTCAGGGCATCTACTTCTTTTTCTAGCGAGCGCATAGCCTCTTGTTTTTGCTGCTCTATCTCTTGGCTTGCCTTTTCTCGCGAAACTTGAGCTTCTTTTTGAGCCTCAGCTACTTTGGCCGACGCGATTTTTCTGGCATCCGCTTGAGCCGTAGCAATTACGGCTTGAGACTGTTTGCGAGTTTCTCCCAGTTTTTGTTCGTATTCCTTCGCTAATTTCTCGGCTTTCGCCAACCGTTCCTGAGCTGACAGTTTAGTGGTACGAATGTATTCGTCCCTATCGTCGAGCATCTTAGACATCGGCTTATAGAAAATCGCATTCAGAACTACCGTCAAAACTAGGAACTGCAACGCCATCAAAGGCAAAGTTGCATCAAAATCAAACACTTTTAGTTCCTCCTTGTTTTTGGGGCGGAAACACATCCGCCCCCTTTTGGCAGTCCTTCAGTATTAAGCGAAGGGATTAGCAAACAACAGCACCAATGCAATAACCAGACCGTAGATAGTCAAGGATTCCATAAATGCTAAGCTGAGCAGGAGAGTACCGCGAATTTTGCCTTCTGCTTCCGGCTGACGAGCAATACCTTCTACTGCTTGAGCGGCGGCATTACCTTGACCGATACCAGGGCCGATCGTACCTAAACCAATAGCTAGACTGGCGGCGATAACTGAAGCTGCGGCAATTGTCGGATCCATGATAAATTTCCTTAACCTTAGTGTACAGAATGAAATACAGATTTTGGGCGATCGGTCATTAGTAATCAGCCATCAGTCATCAGTCATCGGACATGAAACTGCAGACTGTTCCCTATTAACCTTTACCCACTTGAGGAGTGTTAATCGTGCTGTTCGTCGCCGTGTCCTTCCAATGCTTCGTGAATGTAAGCTCCTGCCAAGGTGGCAAATACCAAAGCTTGAATCGCACTGGTAAACAGACCCAACATCATTACGGGCAGAGGTACGAACAGCGGAACTAATACCACCAGAACCGCCACCACTAATTCATCCGCTAAAATGTTACCAAATAAACGGAAGCTCAGAGAAAGAGGCTTGGTGAAATCTTCCAAAATCGCGATCGGTAACAAAATTGGGGTTGGTTCGATGTACTTACTAAAGTAACCCAAACCCCGCTTACTGAAGCCCGCATAAAAATATGCCAGAGAAGTCAGCAAAGCAAGTGCCACCGTCGTGTTGATATCGTTAGTCGGAGCAGCTAGCTCGCCTTCTGGTAACGTAATTAGCTTCCAAGGAAGCAAAGCCCCCGACCAATTGGATACAAAAATAAACAGGAACAAAGTGCCAATAAACGGCAGCCACGGACGGTACTCTTTCTCGCCGAGTTGATTTCTAGCCAAGTCTCGAAGAAATTCTAAGGCATACTCCATAAAATTTTGCATTCCGCGCGGAATTCTCTGCATATTGCGAGTTCCCGCGAAGGCAGCTATCAGGAGGATAGCAATCACAATCCAGGAGGTAATGAATACCTGACCGTGAACTTTGAGACTACCTATGTGCCAGTAGAAATGCTTACCTACTTCCAACTCAGCGAGGGGAAAAGCATTAAAAGCATTTAAGACATTTAGCATTTCCATTCACAAGAAGTTCACACAGTGGAGGATTCACCGACTGCCTGACCCGTTCTCCGGGTCGGGAACAAATAGGTTTTGCACCACATAAAAGACGATCGCGCCCTTATACGTCAGAAATCCCAAAAATATGGGCAAAATCTGTAACTGATTCCACTGAGTTGCTACTATAATCAACCCAATAAAGACAGCTAACCTATTTTTACTCAGACTCGTCTTTTGCTGGCCGATGCGCTCAACGTCTTTAGCCAACATTCTCAAGTAAACCACACCGGCGATCGCCCCAATCACATAATTTAGGGCAATGTTGAGCGAATACAAAATCCACACCGAGACAAAAACTATTCCCGTGAAAGCAAGCGTGACTACAAACAACTGTTGTTGAAGCTTGTAGAAATCTTGCATAGCGTCGGTGGACTCCGGTTCGGGCGATCCCGTATGAGAGATGTCCTCCGTTTCAGCGATGGATGCGAGAGATTTATCTGACAAGGTTACTTGACTTTTAAAGCAGTCGGTGTTAGTTGACTCCCACTACAATTAATTCGGTTGAAACCGTCTTGTAGCGATAAGTGTGACAAAAGCTACAGCTCGTACACTTCAGATCGAATAATACCACGTGCAGGTAACATAACTTAAAAAAAAATGAATTTTTTGATCGGCGTCAGAGAAGAGTAGAGCCGAGGTACTGTGGCGAGGCAAGCGTGCATACCATAAACGTTTTACGCTCGTAGCAGGCAGCCGTTGTATCACAGATCGATCGCCCTTACCACAATCACTGTTCTTATGCTGCAATTATATTTTTTTTTGATGTATTTCTCAATATATATAATCTTTTAATATAATGCGGAACAGTCTCCGATCTCGCTCCTCTGTAGAACAGGCGTCTGGTCGGTAAATTTCTGCGGTTAATTAAAACTCCAACTCATTCAATCACCTTAAACTCTTGCAGCGCCGGGATGAAATTTTTATTCTCGTGGCTCGATCGACTAAGCTTAATCAAAGCAAACCGCTGCAGAGGCTGCAAACTCGCCCACTCTGCCAAACTAATCACAATATCCAACTCTTGAGCTTTTGCAGAAACAGACTCCGGTATAGTTGCAGCATCCATCCAGGGGGGATTCTCATCAACCGCCAAATCAGTACCCGGTTGACCAGTCTGTTTGATTAATACTTGGTTTAACTGTTCTCGGTAATCGCTAATTTCTGATTCAGTCAAACAAGGTAACTCGACAAGCATTTGACGTTCTGCTTGGTTGAAGTGATTCCAATCTTGTAACTTTAATTTAATCCCGCAAGTATCTAATTTCAGTCGTACCTGCATCGGAACGCAGCGCAGGGCTTCTACAAAGTCAGCTTCAAATTCAAAGAACATATATTTAGGGAGTTTGTTGGATTTGTGATTGAGATTTTTTTGATTTACCGCAGAGGGCGCTGAGGGCGCTGAGGAGAGAGTAAGAGAGAGAAGAAGTTGAGTAGGAAGTTTGTTGGATTTGTGATTGAGATTTTTTTTTATTTACCGCAGAGGGCGCAGAGGGCGCTGAGAAGAGAGTAAGAGAGAGAAGAAGTTGAGTAGGAAGTTTGTTGGATTTGTGATTGAGATTTTTTTTATTTACCGCAGAGGGCGCTGAGGGCGCTGAGGAGAGAGTAATAGAGAGAAATCGATGCAGGTTTCTTGCTTTCAATTAATAATTGCAGAAAATCGAGTCAGGATTTATAATTAAGTAATATTACATAGTATTGACATGAATCCCGTAGACTACCTTCGGATTAGTTTGATAGACCGCTGCAATTTCCGCTGTCTCTACTGTATGCCGGAAGGTAGCGAGTTGGACTACGTGTTGCAGCAGCAGTTGTTAACTCACTCGGAATTGCTAACTCTGCTGCGCGAAGTTTTTATACCTGTAGGATTTACTAAGTTTCGGCTGACTGGTGGGGAACCGCTGCTGCGCCCTGGGGTGGTGGATTTGGTGAGGTCGATCGCCTCGATGCCCGAAACGCGAGATTTATCCATGACAACCAACGGATTTTTGCTTGCGGGAATGGCCGAAAATCTCTACAGTGCAGGTTTGCGGCGGATTAATATTAGTTTGGATTCCTTGGAACCGGAGACTTTCGATAAGATAATTGGCAGTCGGGGACGATCGCGCTGGATGCAAGTTTGGGAAGGAATTCAAGCGGCTTATCAAGCTGGATTTGACCCGCTGAAACTGAATGTTGTGGTAATTCCCGGTGTGAATGACGGGGAAATATTGGATTTGGCAGAGTTAACTATTAACCGGAATTGGCACGTTAGATTTATTGAGTTTATGCCGATCGGCAATGGCGACTTATTTGGCGATAAAGGTTGGGTAGCTTCGGCAGAATTGCGGCAACAAATTAGCGATAAATACGGGTTAGCCGAGTCGGGAATTCGCGGTAACGGGCCGGCGGATGTGTTTCAAATTCCGGGGGCGAAGGGCACTTTAGGATTTATCAGCCAGATGTCGGAGTGTTTTTGCGATCGGTGCAACCGGATGCGTTTGTCTGCTGACGGGTGGCTGCGGCCTTGTCTGCTGAACGAAACGGGGCAAATTGACTTAAAAACTGCTCTGCGGAATGGGGTGTCTACGGTTGAATTGCGCGATCGAGTGCGGCACATATTAGAGATTAAACCGGAGATTAATTTCAAGCAGCGGGATTCGGGAACTACTCAAGGAAATTACAGCCGCACCATGTCTCAAATCGGCGGGTAGTATCAATTCCGGTAACACCGGAATGATATAGAGGAGACGGCAGTGCCGTGTCCCTACAGTATTATTTTCGGTAGGGACACGGCACTGCCGTCTCCTAATTTCGGCTTAAGACAAACTTTGTAAATCTTCCTCAGATAGCTGGGCTATTTTCATTAAGGCTTTTAAGGTTCCAACTTTCAAATCTTGATTCCGGTGAACGGGAATTGACAAAATTTGGTCTATTTCGGGGTTTTCATAGATATGATGACTGCCAGTAATTCTTCTCAAAACCCAACCTTTATGCTCTAGTATTTTGCCCAGTCGCTTCCCTGAAATAGATTTCATACAGCAATTTCAACAATTTTATCTGTGGAGGCAATTGCTTCACAACTATTAGCAACATCGAGCCAACCGACCATCGCATCTTTTAAATTAGCCATCACTTCTTCCATAGTATCTCCTTCGGTAATGCACCCAGGAAGTGCAGGTACTTCAGCCCAATAGCCACCTTCTTCTGCAGGATGGATGATTGCTCTAATTTTCATACATTTATTTAGTCCTTTGTTAAGGATATTATAACGATTATTAATAAATACAGGAAAACTTCTTTTTCTCGCGGTCTGCGGCAAAAGCAAGGCAGGCTTTGATGTCTGCGGAAGTTAGTAGGGTTTTCCACCAATAAGACTCCAAAATTGGCGGCAGTCCGATCGACACGGGGCGATCGCCCCGACACCACAAGCAAGGCTACAAAATGCACCATCTGGCGGGGTCTAGCGGGTTTTGGGATGATTCCACCTGTGGCAGTGGCAAGGCTGGCAGAGTTGCATCACAGGCAAAGTTTGCGGGTCTAGCGTGGGTCTAACGTCTGGCAAGGTTGCCACGGTCGGAGCGATCGGATTGGAGCGGTGGCCGTCTAGCTTTTTTGCGTCACAATTGTACTGCAACTGCGCTATAATTATAAGTTAGGCATAGTAGTCTGAAAATGCACTTTCGTAATAAATCTAATGATTGTTCAACCTGATGAAGTTGATGCGTTTGAGGCTTTCCTCGACGATTACGAAGACAAAACCGCTTGGGTACGCGCCCTGCATTTAGGTATTCGTAAAAATTCAGGTCAATTGTCAGCTAACGAATTTGTTGCGTCAGTTTTTTCAAATATTTCCCCTGAACAGTTTCGGCATGGTCTTGAACGCTCAGGACACATAGATCCTTCTGCAATATTTTTTAAGTACCTATACAGTAATCCTCATTTGCTTATTCCCTTGGGTTTTGATGAAATTCGCATTGAGAGAGCACAAGCTGAACAACTTGCATCAGCCTTTAATAAAGGCATGAAAAAACATGGATGGATATCAGAAGTTGATGCATCTTTTCGCTTACCTAACCATGAATCTTTTGAAGTTATGCTCGGTTTACACTGCCGTCAACTTTCTTCTGGGATTTGGTATCAAGGTGTAGCTTTAGATTTAGCAGAAAATTCGCTTCAGTTTCGCTCTACTCTTCAAGGAGCCTCCCTGAAAGTCTCGTTACGTGAAATTGTTGCTTGCTGTCGTACAGCGCTGCAAGGAGATTCATACCCTTCCGTGTTATTACTTCCAAACCTTTGGCATTCACCTTCTACAACACCATCTATTCAGATCGCAGACGCTACACGAGATATTGTAATGGCGCTTTCGCAAGGCTATAAGACTTTGCAAGACTTGACATGGAGACAACTAGAAGAGTTGGTCGCTGAGCTACTCAGATCAAGAGGTCTTGAGGTGAAACTTACGCCACCGTCAGGAGATGGAGGGCGAGACATTATAGCGCGTGGAGAATTAATTCCAGGCGAAACTGTATTATTAGCAGTTGAAGTTAAACATCGCCCTGTTGTAGGAGTGAGCGATGTTAGAAGTGCTTTGTACGCAAACCAAAATTTTCCTATGTTGCTCGTTGCAACTTCAGGTAAATTCACAGCAGGAGTAGTAAAGGAGAAAAAAAGACGAGACAACTTTCTACGCTTGCATTTAAGAGATGGCTTGGCTTTACAGTCATGGATTAACGACTATGTGTAATGATTTGCGTAATGCTTCTTCCTCATTGTGCCTTATGTATTGCCTAACACGTCACGGGAGCGGACGGACGAAAAATGCTGGTGCTTAGTTCAAGGTTATCTGCCGCCGCTGCGTTTTGCCGTTAGCTTGCCAGCCCACTCATACTCCAACTCTTACAACTCTGCCTAGTTCCTATAAAGAATGGGAAATTAGAGTTTCCCCGCCTAGCTTTTTTTATAGATGTTTCAGCCTCTAAATTAGGATATGCTCTTATCCTGATTTAGTAAAGTAACGTGCCTGAGATTTGTTGGTCTTCTTAACTGGTTCCCAGGCTCTAGCCTGGGAACGAGCAAACACCTACGCTTTGCGCTTCCGACGGCGAATCAGCACACTCATCACTTGCTTCGGATTGGCTGCACGTTGTAGGGGACTCCAATCGCCAACTTGGGCAAATCCCAGGCGGTACAAGGTGAGTATGGTTTCCCTGACACCCGATTGCGAACCTGTCACCGTTACACAAACCACATCCTGTTCCGATTCTGCTGCTGAGTCGTCATTTGGCCGTGCAAATTTGTTGTCGTCAGGCAAGAATTCCTGTGACATAATTATGTTCTCCTGGTTTTGGGTTTTCTAAAAAAACCCAAAAACCCAGCCGCCCCGCTTTTCAAGACATAGCAGGGCGGCTACAGAGAGTGTTATCATACTCCGTTAGCCTCCAGACTGCTGTGATCAGTTTGGCGGTTATGCTGTCCATTGCTGTTACCAGCAGCTTTGGGCGCAGCGAAGCGGAGGGAGTGCAACTAGATTTTTGGGCGGAGCGAAGCGGAGGGGACGCGGGCTACTTCCTCTACAAGCAAAGCAACCTCTAACTTCAAAGCGTAGCCGCAGAGGGGGGCCTGTGTCAATCCATTTGGGATTTTGGATTTTACGGGAAGTTACCCACAATCAGGAGACGGCAGTGCCGTTTCCCTACAGTTAATCTGGCGATGGTTATATCTGTTGCGAGGGGGATCGATCGATTATTTTGGGGTAGGGAAACGGCATTGCCGTGTCCTCAATTCCCCTGTTGTCGATTGTTATATCCGATCGCACGGTGTTAGCAAAATTAGCTGTTTTGATAAGATCGATCGCACTTCATCCAATCCCATGTCCACATCCGCCAAAATCTCCCCCACAGTTCTGGTATTGCAACCTTGCAGAAACTCAAACTCAGCACTTGACAAATCCATCAATTGATAATTGCAATCAAACACTTGTTGACTAGGCCAACCGTGGATACAAACACTCAACTCTGGAATTGCAGCCAAAAGTGCCTTGTCGTCCGACCAATCAATTTTATTAACAGGCTTTTTGCCCAAGAAAAACTCGTAATGAGTGATTTCCGTATCCAACAATTCAATTAATCGATAAAGCTCTCGTTCCGTCAAACCCTGAGCTCTTTCTATCAATTCCGGTGCTTTCCCTAACAGTCGTTCTAATTGCCAATATCCCGGATTTGAGAAACCGAGAAATTCCAATCCCGAAGCGTCAATTAACTCGAACAAAGTCTCGATGTTGTAGTCAATTTCCTGCGGGTGAACGTACATATCAGCAAAACATTCGTCTCGCTGATTTTCTCCTGCCCAACGCTGTTTTTCGTACTTGACAAGACGGTTGTTTTCTGGTAAAGAAGCAAAGATTTGACGGCCGACTTTCACACCATCAGCATAGTCGCCTTTTTGGCTGCCTTGGAGAAGTCCGATCGCCCTTTGCATCAGTTGAATCTCCCAGCGGCCGAGCTCAGCATACACAAAAATGTGCATCAAACCGCCCTCCGCCAACTTCGCCGCCAGCGCTTGAATGCCCCGGATCGGATCGGGTAAGTGGTGCAGCACGCCGACGCAGTTGATCAGATCGAACTCGCCCTCTAACTCGGCCGCATCGTAGATGCTGAGGTGGCGAAAATCGGCTTCTCGCGCCCCCGATCGCCTGCAGCGTTCTTGTGCTACCTTCAAGGCACCGGAACTAAGGTCGATCGCCGTTACGGACGCTTCCGGGTTGAGGTGAATCAGATAATCCGTACTCGAACCAGTGCCGCAGCCCGCATCTAAAATCCGAATATCGAGTTTTGGCGGCTTTTGGCCAGTGCAAAAATTGTAAGCATCAGGCCAACTCCAGCGCCAGTTATACCCTGGGGGCGGTTCGTCGGACAAAGGATCGGGAGGAAAAGGGAAAGTATCGTAAAGCCGCCGCACGGCAGCGCTGATATCGGGCGTAGTATCCATAGGTGGGTGAGGGGTTAGTGCGTGAGTTTTGAGATTGTCCCGAGCTCCGACAGAAGGGCGCTACGTGGTAAACTGTTATTGTTTCGCGCGAGTCAATCTCAAATCAAAAATCTCAAATTTTAAATCGACTGACAGTTGGCGCGTAATAAAACTTATCATTTTTTCTCATATAAGCTCTCGTGAATCTATACAATAAGTCTCGACAGGCTTTTTAACAAACGAGGACTGTCAATCACCCAATGCTGAGCTTTCGGGTAAAGCGGAGGCGTCTTTCGGCAAAAAGTAAAAGGCCCAGCAAAAGGCAGAAGAAAATTTTGGATTTTCTTGTTCCTGAATAAACGGCAGTTGCTGCGATCGCCCGCTCGCGAGCTTTCCTGCAAATAATTTTTGCCGGGGGTCTAGGGCCAAGCAAGGGCGGAGGAAGTGCCGCGTGCCTGTCTTCGGGTCGGACATTTCCCGGCAGGACGAAAGATGAAACCAAAACATTTTAATCTAAGAAAGTAAGCGCCCCAACCTCGTGACAGGTCAAGGCAAAAAGTAAACAAAGCAAAATACCTAGTTGTACTTGCATCAGAAGGCAAGGTTAGTCTGGGTAAATGCTGCAACGATTTAGATAGGGAGCGAAGGAGTCTAATGACTGTAAAAGCAAGTGGTGGAAGCTCAGTTGCGCGTCCGCAACTATATCAAACTGTACCGGTCGCAACGATTTCGCAAGCAGAACAGCAAGACCGCTTCCTACAGCGGGGCGAACTTAGCGAACTGGCAACTTATTTCAGTTCCGGTGCGATGAGAATCGCAATTTCTGAGACGCTGACGAGAAACTCAGAACTGATAGTGTCTCGGGCCGCCAACCGAATTTTTGTCGGCGGTTCCCCGCTGGCATTTTTGGAAAGACCGGCAGAACCTGTGATGGCAATGGCTGGTGCGGCTCGTGGCGGCTCGGTTAATGTCTCTGAAGGCATGAAACTGGGAACTGTTACCTACGTTGAAGGTCGCGCGGGTGGCGGCGGCAACGGCTCTGGTTCAGGTGGCGGATTGTTGGGTTTGGGAAATCTGTTTTCGAGCAACGGTGGCGGTGGCGGCCCAGTTCCTGCTGGGTTTGGGCCGATTAATGTCTCGCGCTACGGCCCGAGCAACATGACCAAATCTCTGCGGGATTTGAGCTGGTTTTTGCGCTACATCACCTACGCGATCGTCGCTGGCGACCCGAATATTATTTCGGTGAACGTGCGCGGATTGCGGGAAATTATCGAAAATGCTTGCTCTTCCGCGGCTACAATTGTGGCAATGCAGGAAATGAAGGCTGCATCCTTGGGTTATTTCAAGAATGATGAGGCCGGACGCACGATCGTCGCACAGTATTTCGACGTAGCAATTACCGAATTCAAAGCTCCGACACCTTCAGACAAGGTGCGCCAGCGCGAAACCAAGGATCAGCAAGGCCTGCAACTGCCTCAAATCTACTTCAACGCATCGGAACGACGCTCGAAATTCGCGATGAAAACCGGTCTGTCGTCGGGCGAAAAGCAAGAAGTAGTCAAAGCAGCTTACCGCCAAGTATTCGAGCGCGACATTACCCGCGCTTACAGCCAAAGCATTTCTGACCTGGAATCTAAGGTCAAAAACGGCGAAATCTCGATGAAAGAGTTTATCCGCCGTTTGGGTACATCTCCTCTGTACCGCCAGCAATTCTACGAGCCCTTTGTCAACAGTCGCGCTGTAGAACTGGCGGCCCGCCACTTCCTCGGCCGCGGTTTGAGCTCGCGGGAGGAATTTAGCAAGTATTTTGCGATCGTCACCAAAAGCGGCCTCGCAGGCCTCGTAGACGCAATGGTTTATTCCCAGGAATATTCCGACTACTTCGGCGAAGAAACAGTTCCTTACCTGCGCGGTTTGGGCCAAGAAGCTCAGGAATGCCGCAACTGGGGCCCACAAATTGATCTGTTCAATTTCAGCGCTCCGTTCCGCAAAGTTCCTCAGTTCATCACCTTGTTTGCCGGCTACACCCAGCCGCTACCAGACCAGCACGTTTACGGTGTTGGTAATGACCCCTTAGAAATTCAGTTCGGCGCGATTTTCCCGAAAGAAACTCGCAACCCCAAGAGCCGTCCGGCTCCCTTCGGCAAAGACACCCGACGCATCCTGATCCGTCAAGGTGCTGGTATTGAAAACCAATTGAGCAACCCGGATGCCAGAGGTAAGGCTCCCGGCTCTCTCGGCCCCAAGGTCTTTAAATTAGACCAGCTCCCCGGTGGTTACACATCTCCGAAAAAATCAACTCGCGGTGTCTCTAGCGGCTACAGCAGTGCTTCCAGTGTCAAATATACCGAAAGCTCCACCCAAGCGGTGATTCGGGCTGCTTACCTGCAAGTGTTCGGCCGCGATGTGTTCGACGGCCAGCGCCAAAAGGTGGCGGAAATTAAGCTGGAAAACGGCGACATTCCGATGCGCGAGTTTATTCGGATGTTGGCGAAGTCTGATGTGTTCCGCAATATGTACTGGAGCAAGCTGTACGTTTGTAAGGCGATCGAGTACATCCACCGCCGACTCCTGGGACGCCCTACCTACGGCCGCCAGGAAATGAACGCTTACTTTGACATTTGCGCCAAGAAGGGTTTCTACGCGCTCGTCGATGGCATCATGGACAGCATGGAGTACAACGAAGCTTTCGGGGAAGATACAGTCCCCTACGAGCGCTACGTGACTCCGGCTGGTTTGTCGATGCGGACGATGCGTACAGGCTCCTTTGGTGAGAAAAAGGTCAACCTTGAGACGGCGACAGAAACACCTAGGTTTGTTGAACTTGGTACTGCCGGCTCTCCGGGCGATGTCGAGTTGCAAAATCGGATTGCTCAAGGTGTCAGCAAGCGGCGCGAACAAACTAAGGTGTTCAAGCTGACGACTACTTCGGACAAAGTAGCTTTGAAAACTTTAATTCAAGCTGCTTACCGTCAAGTTTTTGAGCGCGACATCCATCCGTATGTTGTGAAGAATGAATTCACGGCGCTGGAAAGCAAACTGGGCAACAATGAAATCAATCTCAAAGAGTTTATTGAGGCTTTGGGTTGCTCGTCGCTGTACGTGAAACAGTTCTACGCACCTTATCCCAATACTAAGGTGATTGAGTTGGGAACGAAGCACTTCTTGGGCCGCGCTCCTCGCAATCAAGCGGAGATTCGGACGTACAACCAAATCTTGGCAAGCCAAGGGATTAAGGGCTTTATCAACGCGATGTTGAACAGCGTTGAATATGCTGAAGCGTTTGGCGAGGATACTGTTCCTTACCGCCGCTTCCCGACTCTCCCTGCTGCTAATTTCCCGAATACTGAAAGGCTTTACAACCAGTTGACTAAGCAGAATGCTGATGTTGTGGTTCCGAGTTTTGAGCCGGTAGCAGCGATCGACAGAAGTTAGATTGTTTTGAGATTTGAGATCTTAAATTAGTTGTAATTTAATGTCTCCAATTAGTTGAGGGGCTGGCCTAATTGCTAGCCCTTTTTTTGTTGTATAATTTGGAGTTTTTTAACCGCAGAGGGCGCAGAGGGCGCTGAGTGAGGGAAGAGAGGGAGGAGAGGGAAGCGCGATCGCGAATTAATTTATTGAAGTTGGTACAATTCGAGCATCCGTTTTATTTTTTGCTGTTGTTTTTCTGATTTTCTGAACGCCAGCCAAATGCGATTGTTGACGGTGGGTGAGGGTTTGAGGATGAGAGTTAGATCAATTCCGGTTGCACTCATACATGATGTTAACTGTTAATTTACTATTCCGATGAAGAGAGGATTTGATATTATACCATTTTTATAAAGATGTGCTATGGATGAAGTCTTAGCCCCGCCTTACTCGCGGGGGGGGTTGGGGGGGTAATATCTAGCGCTACTTTATGAAATTGGTATTAACCGATTTTCTTTGACAGAATCTGCACGCAAGTAGTCGGGAATCACGCTTAAGCCAAATCCCAATGCTGCGGCTTGTCTAATTGCTCTTAAATATCGATTTCCGATCGGGAAATTATCTGTGTTTATGTGCCTAGCACCTGCGGTTGAGCTATAAATCAAAGATATATGCAATGCAAATCGATTCGGTTAACCGCAATAAAATACCCTCTTTCGAGAACATTCCCGTCAATTCTTCGTCTTTGATTTTAATATACAAATTCGCGCAATCTGTTTGTAGTGATGGCTTGAGTTGTCTTGAAAATTACAGGACTAAAGTTCTAACGCTTGAATCAACTGTATTTAACTAGGAGTTTTGATAGCGGATTCCGCTATACATCTAAATATTTGCCGCCCAATAAAACATCAAAATTAACTGACCAATTGTTCGGATTCTTACAATAGTTAAATGAAGAAGTTATTAAGGCATCATGTTATCAAACAGAGAACAGGGTATGGAACTAAATTTACAGAAATTTTATAAAGCTTGCAATCCCAGCTACACCTTGGCAGTAGCAAATACAGAAGACCGACAATACTATATCGATTTCTCTTCAGTGCGGGGCGGCACAATCGTAGAACAATTGGAGCGTACCATCAGCCGTCTATCCCCGGACGTGCCTACCTGTCAATTATTCACCGGTCACATCGGCTCTGGTAAATCAACAGAATTGCTGCGGCTGCAAGCACAATTGCAGCAGCAAGGATTTCATGTTGTTTATTTTGAGTCTAGTAAAGACTTAGACATGGCTGATGTGGATATTACTGACATTTTGCTGAGCGTTGCCCGTCAGGTGAGCGAAAGCATTGAAAAAATGCAAATTAAGCTGCAACCAACGGGTTTTAAAGCTTTGCTGAAAGGGGTTGCTGATGTTTTTCAAACTCAAATAGATTTGAGGGCTGAAGCTAATATCCCTGGTTTTGGGGAAATAAATGCTAGCACTGAGGGAGAATTTTCTCTGGCGCTGGGAATTGGCAAAATTACGGCTAAGGCGAAAGATGCTCCGAATTTGCGATCGGAGTTGCGGCAATATTTGGAGCCGCGAACTAATGTAATTTTAGAAGCACTGAATAAGGAGTTGCTCGAACCGGCCAATCAAGAACTGAAACGCCAAGGGAAACAGGGACTTGTGGTAATTATCGACAATCTCGATCGCATACATCTGTGCGCGAAACCGACGGGGCGCTTGCAGCCGGAATATCTGTTTGTCGATCGCGGGGAACAGTTGGCAAGACTAAATTGCCACATCGTGTATACAATTCCTTTGGTGCTGATTTTCTCTAACGATTTGGGCCAGTTGACCAATCGCTTTGGGGTAGATCCGAAGGTTTTGCCGATGGTGCCGGTGCAGTTGAGCGACGGTTCTGAGTGCTCTGAGGGTGTGGAATTGCTGCGACAGATGGTTCTGGCGCGGGCTTTTCCGACGGTGGAACCATCTGGGCGCTATGCTTTGGTTGACAAAATTTTCGATTCTGCTGAAACTCTCGATCGCCTGTGTCGAGTTAGCGGGGGCCATGTCCGCAATTTGTTGCAACTTTTGTATAGCTGTCTGCAAAAACAAGACCCTCCTCTGTCGCGGGAAACTTTGGAAAATGTGATTGTCCAGCGCCGCCACCAGCTTACTTTGGCGATCGAAGCTGATGAGTGGAATTTACTGCGCCAAGTATCCGCTACCAAAACTGTCAACGGAGAAACTAAATACCAAATTTTGTTACGCAGTCTCTGGGTGTTTGAATACCGTTACGGCGAGGATTACTGGTTTGATGTCAATCCGATTTTGGCGGATGCAAAGGAGTTTCGCGAAACTGAAGATGTGGCGAAACAGCTTTGATTTGTCAAATACTCACAACGCTAATTAATTAGCTCTATTGTCCGCTGCAAGTTTTCCTAAATGCTTTGCACTGTATTTAATAAGAACAATGTGTGCCGTTGCTGAATCAAGGTTTGATATACTCCCCGCCCGCTTATGTGCGGGGATTCTTGACACTTCATTTGTCGATCGACAGTTTTTTTTAAGTATTATTACTGATTGACAAATGCAGCCAGTGTCTTAACTTATCAGGAATGACCGGAAAAGGGATCTCGCACGGCTAAACCAGAGGCCGCTCCAAAGCGTGGGTGCGATCTGTCAATTCATGCTTACTCGGTATCGCACCTGACAAATAACCTCTCGTTTTACCCAGAGCACTCGGAGGGCTACGGGTGAAGTTTTGCCGTGGCCGGTAACGTATGTTGCACCGAGAAAACTTGCTAGTCCGTTCCAACCGAGTTGCGAGCTGCGACTCAAATTGCATAGAAGTAAAAAAATCTGTGCGTTTAACTACTTTTTTACGAATTGTTATGGTATGTTAACTTTAGTAGAGGCTGGCTCAAACAATTTAAAACGCCCGGTTATCAAATAACGTTTATGGTTGACCCTAAAAAAATCCTGCTGCAATGGGAAAGATATTGGTTTAAAATCCTTGGTAGATGGCAATCCTGTGCATTGACCTGCCCAATAGAAAGACCTCATCACCGACATATTGTTTGGAGTTGGATTGGCAGTTTTTTGGCAATTACTGCAACGTCCTATCTTGCTGTAAAAACTAATTCTCCTTTACTAATGGCTCCGTTTGGCGCTACAAGCGTTCTAATCTTTGGTGTGCCTGACAGCCCCTTGGCTCAACCCCGGAATGTGATTGGGGGCAATTTCTTAGCTGCTTTAGTCAGTTTAATAATTCTGCATTTTTTCGGTTCTTCTCCCTTTGCGATGGGGATAGCAGTTTCTAGTGCGATCGGCATTATGCAGATGACCGGCACTCTACATCCGCCTTCGGGAGCAGTTGCGTTAGTCGTCATGATGACCAAACCAGACTGGCAATTTTTGCTAACACCTGCTTTTGAAGGATCGATGATCTTGGTCTTGTGCGCCGTGATATTTAATAATTTAGCGGAAGAAAGGACGTATCCCAATCACTGGCTATAGCAGGGTCTCTGATTAGTTAAAGTTATAAGTGCGATCGCAATTTCATATATAATTTCGGGGCGGGTGACAAAGATATTTAGGAAATATACTGTTAGGGGGGTTGCAGCACGCAACCCTTTTCTATCGAAGTGGCATTTATTTGGAGTTAATGTTATTAACTGTTGCGCCTCTTCAAAATATTTTCGTCGCGATATCTGGGTGTGAAAATTCTCCCGTGCTCAAAAAAATATTCAGCACCACAATGGCAAGTGTGTGAGTGCCGATAGATTGCGGGATTGCGAATATACTATTGATTTTGGGGACATAATTTTTGCCCTAGGGATGAAGAGGTTATTATTAAGTAAGGGTTTTGATCGTCCATCGATGGCGAGAAAAAATTGACGATACTAGACTCAAGAGATATCGAAAAAAATTACAGGAAAGATTAACCGAAATTTTAAATTTAGCGCCCGAATATAAGGGTGATATCTGGTTACGAAAAGCCTAGGGTTGGCTGATTGACAATGTAGTTATATTTCTGGAAGATGCGACAATTCCACCCACGAATAATCAGAGTGCGCTGGCGATTCGGATGAGTGTAATATTTGGTCGCGTGGCTAAGGGCTTCGGTTCCGAATGAATCCGGGATGGGGAAAGCAGCGGTGCGTTCAGTTGTCAATACTGGCAAAGGTTTGGCTGGAACTGCCGATCGCTCTATTCAACCAGCGCTCCCTACTAATGGCTCCCTTTTTTTCCTGGTTGAGCAATTACCAAAAAATGTATAATAGCGCTATCAAAATTATTCTTGATTCTTCTTTTCTGCTTCCATCAAAAGCCATCGGTTAAATCGGTTAAAACAATTGGTTGCCGAACTTCCTTCCACATCAAACTACTATGATTCAAGGCACTACTAAACTGCTCGGAGTAATCGGTCATCCCGTCACACATTCTCTGTCGCCGGCGATGCACAATGCTGCTATTGCTCACTTTGGAGTCGATTTTGTTTATCTCCCATTTCCGGTAAAACCAGAGGATTTAAAGGCTGCGCTTGCAGGATTTGCGGCGATCGACCTTCGGGGATTTAGCATCACGATTCCGCACAAACAAGCCATCTTACCGCTGCTGTCGGAAGTTTCGCCGATCGCCCGGGCGATCGGCGCAGTCAATACCGTCTACCGAACTGACAAAGGCTGGTGCGGCACAAATACTGACGTAGAAGGCTTTCTCGCGCCACTGCAACCCCTCCCAAACTCTCCTTACGAAGGGGGGGCTAAAGACGTGATTTCTCCCTTAGAAAACGACGATACGGCTGTTGAATCCAGTCCCCCCCCTTACGAAGGGGGGGCTAGGGGGGGTTCCGATTGGAGTCAGAAAGTAGCGGTAATTTTGGGGAATGGCGGGGCGGCGAGGGCTGTTGTGGCTGGATGCGCTCAATTGGGATGTGCCGAGATTCACGTTGTCGGCCGCAGCGCCCAAAATTTAGCGGAATTTCAGCAGAGTTGGGTAAATTCTCCGATGCCGGTGCAAAATTTGCAGGTGCATACTTGGGATAATTTGTCAATGTTGATTTCGCAGGCGGATTTGCTGGTGAATACGACTCCTGTGGGGATGCACCCGCACGGGGAAAAGTCGCCGGTTTCTGCTGCTGCGCTCGATCGAATTTCTGCCGGTGCGATCGCCTACGATCTAATTTACACCCCGAATCCTACTCAGTTTCTCAAAGATGCACAGCAAAGAGGGGCGCTAGCTATTGACGGACTCGAAATGCTCGTTCAACAAGGAGCAGCCGCCTTGAAAATTTGGCTGGACACAGAATCAGTCCCAGTCGATGTGATGCGCCAAGCATTGCGGCAGCATTTAGGCTTAGACTGATGCTATTTGTCTGGCGGTAGGGAAACCGCGCAGTGCTGTTTCCCTAAAGATGTTGAAAATTAGATCGTGAATTCGCGCTAAGCTGGGAATTAAAATATACGCTAAGCTGCAATTTATGAAATTTCGAGCTATCAGTCTTTTTTTTGCTACTTGCGCGATCGCAATTTTTAGTTTGGTATACACTCCGCCCGCTTGGGCTCTGACACAGATCAAACTTTCAGATCTTTCTTATCGCGAATGTCCGGCCGAAATGGCAGAAGGAACAGTCACTAGCGGCAGTTCTATGGAAGCTAACTGCTTTTTGATTATAGGGAAAGCGGAAAATAGTAGCGGCAAACCTGTTGTCAATGCCGATATTTTCGGCCGCATTTATGATGCAGATGAAAATCCGGTGATGCAAAACCGAACTCGCTTGGGTTCCATCGCAGAAGTTCCTCCCGGAGTTAGCGATTTTCAGATCAGAATTTCGGTGTCCAGCAATCAGCGAACACCTTTGAAGCTCAAGCAATTTAAGGCTACAGGTTTTACTGGCGTGGTTCGTCGCTAACAAAACTATTTGAGCTTTTGGGTTGGCTACCCTGAAATTGCGATGCAGTTTTCGATTTTTGCTTGTAGATTTTAGATTGTTGAGTTGCTGGCAATTTCTAATTTCTAATTTACAACGAAGAACTCCCCAGCTTTTCAACCGGGGAGTTCATTTAAGAAGGTCAAATCTAAAATTTAGTTGCCTGCAGCTACGTCTGCCAAACAATTTACGCTTGCTGCTTAACAAATTAAGCTTTTTTAACTACAAGGCTGTTTGCAAGCTGGTTAAAAGACCGATCAAGAATTCCGAGCCAAACTGAAGTAAAAAGAATGCAATCAGCGGCGAAAAGTCAATCCCTCCTAGGGGTGGAATAATCGATCGGAACAGATTTAGGTAAGGATCTGTTAGCTGACTCAAAATCGAAAACGGGGGATCGTACCAATTGATGTTGGGGAACCAGCTTAAGAGCACCCTAGCAATCATTAGGAATGTATAGATTTGCAGAAATGTGGACAGCGTGGTTGCCAAAAGACCTATGGAATAACTCATATATTCTGGTGGAAGTTTGAGTAAAGTTTACAGACGCTTCAATTTTAAGCTTAGCATAGCTGGGGGAGCGGGCGAGGGTGGGAGCATCCCGATTTGGTAAAAATGTTGTTTGGAAATGCGATTTTCCGGCTCTCTTGTGTTTGTCTCTGGCTTCGTGCTGTGCAAGCGAAACACTCCGGCGTGAAAGTCGATCGCCCGGATGCAACTGGCATACTAATCTAAAATTTTAAATTGATTCAGGAGTCTCGGGCGATCGAACCCTCGCTGCTGTGCGCTGGCCCATTCCCGTTGACATCGCCTAGTTGCAGCCGCACGTCATCGATGGTCTGATTTAGCTGGGCAATTTTATCTTCCAAACTTAGCCTTGCTACTTCCATCCCTTCGGCTTCGAGTTGGCTGGCTTTTTTCTGGCGGATCTTTCTTACCTCTGCTTCTGAAGGTTCACTCAGCAAAGCTTCCGCAGCGCGCCGCGACAGCAAAGCGCCGAAAAATGCGCCCACCAAGCCACCAACTGCGGCTCCGGCAATGAATCCCCCTGTAAAACCTTCTCGATTGCTCATGGCTCAACTCAACTGCGCGATATTTCCGTAATTTATTTATTTTGACACTATCGGCTGGAGAAACTGGCAGACGATCGTTCAATTTTAGATTTTAGATGGAGATAGCGATCGGGCAAAGGAGCTGGAGGGACAAAACCCAAAGGAACATCAACTCGGTTAATTACCGGGTAAGGCGAGAATTCCCACTTCGGAGTTGAAGCGGATCATTTCCAAAGAGCGATCGCCATAAAGGTCTTCAATGTGCTCCTTGCAGCACTCGATCGCGAAATCGTTCAACTGGGCCGGCTCAATCCCGTACATCTCCTCAAACACCTCAGAGTCTACCCGACAAAAGCGCGGTCGATCGGCATATATTCCGCATTCTCGCGTATTCCTGTCAAAATTGACACACCAACCGTCATCTCCGACCAAGCCCAAATATAGCTCTAATTCCTCAGCAGACAAATACTCGTCTAAGTCAGGGCGCTCTGTTGGTTCTAGGTAACAACAAGCACCGCATTGTTTTACGCAACGCCAATTCGCCATAGTTCGATTTTAGATTTTAGATTTTAGATTTTAGATTTTAGATTCTTCGACTCGCTTCGGCTACGCCAGCGGACAAGTCGCGATCGTACAAGTTTTAGAGTTTAGATACTGCGACGGAGCCCTACAAGTTTGAGATTTTAGATTGGGCCCGCTAGCGGGAAAATCGGAAACCCCAGAATATTTCAGCTTTTGGTAGTATATCAAGTGCCAGCGCCGGAGGCGGGAAAGTCCCGGCTTCGGATGCGTACAAAATCCTAGTTTACTCGCTCGCTCGTTCATTAGTTCCTGTCGGATTCTCTTCCCCTATCGAGCAATAGAGGAGTTTTTGACCGGAATGCGCGATCGCTGGGAGGTCGATCGTTCTTTACATTTTGTTGAATTTTGTAAACTTCCTTAAAAAATAGGGACAATAGCCCGGTAAAATCAGAAGCGGATTTTCTAATTGAACAATCTAGACTTAATAACTACAGTCAGGAGGACACATGGACTTTATAACCGATCTTTTCAGCGGCCTCGACGGTGTAAACTACCAACTCATTGTTCAAGTAGCTTTACTCGCAGCAGTCGTGCTTTCGGGCCCGATCGTGATTTTTCTATTGGCCGCTAAAGGCGGCGATCTGTAATTATAGCATATTCCAGGTTGATAAAGTACAGTAGCAGCCTTAATTGTTATGATACATAATTTGTAGGGTGCGGATCTGCCAGATGTTGAATGAAACTTGTAGATTGTCGAGAGATCCGCACCTTACCTACTACCAGGTTGTGTGTACCGCACATACATGGAATATGCTGTATAACACGCTAGACAGCGATCGAGAGTTGGGAGTTTTGAGTTATTAAATTATTCAAAATTCAAAACGCTCGATCGCCAATTTTCCCAGCAACACGAGCTTTCTTATCAAATACCCAGGGCGTGTTTAGCAGTTTGAATCAAATTCTCAAAAAAAGGTAAAGATACATCGACTTCTCTAGCATCGAGGCGGGAGTTGCCCAACAAACCGATGTTTTGTCCCGGTGCTACAGCCAAAACTTGCCCTTGAGAGTTGCGAATTCTCAACTCCTCTTGAGAACCGGCGGGAGACAGACTGCAAGAATAAGTGCGATCGCAATAATCAAACTCAACTTTTCCAAACACCTGCCGCCTCGAACTTGCAGCACTAGCAGGCAAGCGGACACCCAACAATTCTAACTCAACCGATGTCTTGCCCTTAAAACTATTTTCCCGCAATCGGTAAGCAATATCAACCCGCCGAGGCAAAGGAAAATATTCCCCCCAACGCCAAGCAATCCCCTTCACACTAGCCGAGCCTTTTTCATCTTGAGTTGCAGTTAGTTTAACGTGGCCTCCTTCACCCACAATTTTCTGTTCAGTGATGCAAACATTAGCCGTCCAAAATACAGGAGCCTTATTTTCAATTCCGCAAGGTTCCAAAGCATCAATTTGTCGGTAAAGATCGAGATTAATCTCAGCCAAATCCGCTCGCACATCTACAGAAACCAGCGGCTTGAGGTGTTCTGGCTGCAAACATTGATTGGCAAAAACTGACAGTTGATGGCGAAATTGTTCGAGATTCTGGGCCGGCATAGAAAAACCGCCAGCCGCTTTATGTCCGCCAAATTTAGTTAACAAATCAGCGCAAAAATTCAGCCCGTCAAATACATTAAATTCAGGAATTCCCCTCGCCGAGCCCCGGATAATATTACCCTTTTCGCCACCCTCATCCTCAAAAGTACCGATAAAAACGGGTACGCCGTAACGTTCCAGCAACCGAGAAGCCACAATCCCGATCACCCCGTGGTGCCAACCGGGTTGCACCACAACTAACACCCGTTCCTGCTGCAAATCTATCGCACTTTTCTCGCACCAAGCAATCGCTTCCTGCTCAATTTCCTGGCACAACTCCTGCCGGCGCTGATTGATTTGTTCGCACTGTATCGCGTTTTTGAGTGCCAATTCGCGATCGTCCGTCGTCAGCAACTCGATCGCAATTTGAGGGTCAGCCAGCCGCCCCACAGCATTAATCCGCGGCCCCAGCCGAAAACCAATATCTTCAGGCTTTAACGTATTATTAGCTTGACTTTTTGAATTAAAAAGAGGTAAAGTTTCCGCACTTGGCACCTGTACTCCCGCCACCTGAATCAAAGCTTGAACCCCCGCCAATTGCGAGTGAGGCAGCAGTCGCAAACCCCGCTTTACCCAGCGGCGATTAACCCCAGTCAAAGGAGCTAAATCCGCAATAGTTCCCAAAGTAAATAACTCCAGCAGCGGATTTACCAACCCACCAACTTTATTCAAATCTTGAGCTAAAGTAATCGCCAAAACATAGGCCACACCTACCCCAGCCAAGCCGCGATAAGGCGAAGATTCCGCAATTAATTTCGGGTTGAGAATAGCATCCGCCGGCGGTAGTTTTGGCGGCAAATCGTGGTGGTCTGTAATAATAACTTTAACACCGAGTTCTCTGGCTCTGGCAACGGGCCCATAGGCTGCAATCCCGTTGTCAACTGTCAGAATCAGAGCGACACCTTCAGCGTGAAATTCTTCTACAATGCGATCGTTAATCCCGTAACCTTCTCGCATCCGGCTGGGAATAGCATAATCCACCTTCGCCCCCAGAGCCCTGAGAGCTCGCAGCAACAAAGCCGTGCTCGTCATCCCGTCAGCATCGTAATCGCCGCAAATCGCAATTTTCTGCCCTCCCGAAATCGCCTCCCGCAACAATTTGACACTCGCAGCCAAATCGGGAAACTCATCCATTGGCGCGGGCAAAACCAGAGATTCCGGTTCGATAAACCCTTGCACTTCTTCAACAGAATCGATACCTCGGTTAATCAGTACCTGTGCTAGCAAAGACGACAAACCGATTTCTGCGGCAAACTGTTCGGCTTGCTGCGGTTGAGGCGCATAAATTTGCCACCGTTGGTTGGGCAATCGGGGAGAATTCGGGGGCAAAGATGTCGGTAGCTCTTGCACGGAAGCTGAGATATTAAAGATACACAACCAATCTTACCTAATTAAGTGCATCAGTCAATCAATTTGACATTGGCGATCGATCCTAAAGATGAGTTTTTTCGGTAAAATCCAAAGGTTGTTTGTAGGAAAGCTTTTTTCGGAAGCTCTCACCGCACCCCAACAGGGATACCAGCGCCCTATAGAAGTTGTGAAAAGCCCCAATTTTAGACCAAAGTTCCAACCCCCAGATTGCATCTGCCCTTGTCAATCGCCAATCGAAAATAGACTATGGGCGCAGACGAGTGATTTAATTTTATGAGGAGAATTGCATGAATGTCGATCGACCGTCTTGGTTTAAAATTGCATTACAGCTTCGCGGCTCTGTCATTCTCTCAATTTTGCCCCGGGTTTTACTGTGCGGCGGCTTTGGAATTTTTATTTCCCTGCTGCACTTTTTGAAATGGCCGGTTTCCTTGCCCATTTTATCTAGTATTGTACCGAGTATTGTGCTGGGTTTACTGTTAGTTTTTCGGACAAACACAGCCTACGAGCGATTTTGGGAAGGTCGGAAAATGTGGGGAACCTTAGTCAACAACGTCCGCAATTTAGCGCGCCAAATCTGGGTAGCAATTGAGGAAAAAGACCCGCAGGATAACACCACCAAAAAGTCAGCCCTGCGCCTGTTGCCTGCCTTTGCAGTATCGATGAAATTGCATTTGCGCCAAGAATCAATAAATTCAGAATTGGAGCCGTTGATGTCCCCATCGCAGTATCAAAAGCTCAAGTTGATGAACAATCCGCCGCTAGAAATTGCCTTTTGGATTGAGGATTATTTGCACAATCAGTACGAGCGAAATTGCCTCGATGTATATCAGTTAACTGCTATGAAGGAGTTGCTCAGCTCTATGATTAATGTATTAGGTGGCTGCGAGCGGATTTTGAAGACACCTATCCCTTTGGCTTACACAATTCACCTGAAGCAGCTATTGTTGATTTACTGTTTGGCACTACCCTTTCAAATGGTGAAGGACTTGACTTGGGGAACCGGCCCTGTTGTGGCTTTAATTAGTTTTACTTTGTTCGGCATCGAAGAAATCGGCATTGAGATAGAAAATCCCTTCGGTCACGATGACAATGATTTGCCTTTGGACAATATTTGTGCTGCCATGCAGCGCAATATGGACGATTTAATTTCTTTATCTCCTAGCGTTCACCAACAGGTGAAAGATAAGTAGAGTCATTAGTCATTAGTCATTAGTCATTAGTCATTAGTCATTAGTCATTAGTCATTAGTCATGAGTCATTAGTCATTAGTCATTAGTTGTTAGTTGTTAGTTGTTAGTTGTTAGTTGTTATTTGTTAGTTGGTAGGGGCGGTGGATGGTGCGTGCCCGCCCTCAGTTGTTAGTTGTTGGTTGTTAGTTGTTAGTAACTGTAGGGTGCGTCGCTATTGAAAATTACTGAAAAAAATCGATAATTGAGCGAGCGACGTACCTGAGCAACGAGTGAACTGTAGGGGCGAGTTCACCAATAATCCTGACAGTGCAGACAGATTCAATAAACCCGCCCCCACCCCACCAGCAAACCCTTTACTAAAATTAATTTCTAACAATCAACCGCATCAACCCAGCTAAAACTAACAATAAAGGTGTCAGCCAATCTCCCCAGCGCACGTACAAAGTCCGAGTTTTTCGCCGATAAATAGTAGCATCTCGGACTTCGTAGGTATTGAGTCGAGATTTCCAAATCGTCTCGCCGTGAGGATTTACAAAAGCAGAGTACCCCGTATTAGTTGCGATAACTGCCCATCTATCTGTTTCAATTGCACGCATCACATCGAGGGCGTGATGTTGGGCCAGCATCGGCGGTTTGTAATGGGCATTGTTGGAAGCTGTAATCATAAATTCGCCTCCCTGTGCTGCTTGGTATCGGAAATTTTCAGCAAAGGCGGAATCGTAACAAATTCCGACGATGGCGCGGCCAAAGGGCGTATCAAATAATTGTTTTGAGTTTCCTGGTACTAAACGAGCATCTAAGGGTGACAGCCGATTTATAATCCCGCCTAAGATTTCGTAAAAAGGGATGTATTCGCCTAAAGGTACTAGCTTTAGTTTATCGTAGCGGCCGACAATTGCTCCAGTGCGATCGATCGCCAATAAGCTATTAGTGAGACCGTTTTCTTCTTGTCCAAATCCTCCAACCCAAGCCACTAAACCGCGTTCGAGAATAGCTTGATAAAAGGAAAGAGTGGAACGCTGATACTCGTTTGTCCAGATAAAAGGCAAAGCTGTTTCTGGAATTAACACAGCATCGACTTTTCTGTCTGCTAACTCTTTGTATCCCGCGGTGTAACCTTCCAAAGCGCGCCGCCACCCGTCTGAGTCAAACTTAATTGCGTTAGGAATGTTTCCTTGAATAATCCCAATTTTTAATGATGTTCCGGCTTCTTGAATTAAGGGGCGATTGTACAAACTCCAGCCGACAATATGCAAAACTAAAAACAAACCCGCAGGCAAAATATAAGCAACCCAATTCTTCCGTCTTCCTTCTCCCTTCTTCTTTCTTCCCTCCTCCTTCCTCCCATCCGTTACATCCCGTACATTGCTCGTTGCCGAACTTCCGACTTCCCTCGGACTTCTTCCTTCAATAAAAGCTTCGGCAATTAAGCCATTTACTGCTACAATGGCGGCTGTTACTGCAGCGGGGCCGGAGAGTTGACCGAGGTGCAATATTGGTAAATTGTGCGGACTTTGGGTGTATGATAGTGATGTCCACCACAGCGAACCTGTGCTCCAAATACTTTCTAAGGCACACCACAAAGCTGTGCCAATTAAAACGCGGGTTAATGCTAAGAATTGAGTTTCCCCCCCCCCAGCCCCCCCTTTACAAGGGGGGGAATTGAGAATAAGAATAGGATTTTTGCCGGGGAAAGTGAGGGAGTTGAGAATTACACATAGCCACGCCCAAACGGTGACTAATGCGGCTCCCCAAAGGGTGATGAATGTCCAGCAAAAAAGTGCGATCGCCAAACTGGGCCACCAAGGAACTCCCAACCAAGTCATGGGGTGTATTCCCATAATCCAAGATAGGGCTAATCCGTGATAGCCAATTCCCCAGAGAGAAGGAAGAAGGAAGAAGTCCGAGGGAAGTCGGAAGAAGGAAGAAGGAAGAACTTTTTGTTTTTTTTCTGTGATTATTGGTCGTTCATAACTGACAACCATAACCCACAGCGGAACTAATGCAATCCAGGCTAACGGCCAAGCATTGAATGGTGCTGTTGTCAATGCCATCAAAATGCCGCTGAAAAATGCGATCGCCCAAGCTAATACTTGAGATTTCCCAAGCGCGAGTTTTTCAAATTTAAGCCAATTAAATATTGCCACTTTGACGATCGCCAAATATAATAATTCTTAATTAAGATATCACGTCCGGTAAATTAACTGTTTGTAGTGAGGACTTCAGTCCGCATCCATTACCAGGAGTAAAGTCCTCACTGCGAAGCATTTTGATGGCGAGCGTTGCAGCGGAAATAAGATGAGACATAAGTCTCTTAAGTTATATTTTCTCAAACAAAAAGCTAATTTTAGCTGTTGATTGAAGGAGCAATCGTTGCTACCGGGGTGACTTCACTGGCGGCCAAGTCGAGGGGGAAGTTGCGATCGAACTACATTCTCAATAGACTGGTTGCATTCATGCCAAAACCATCTTAAAATTATCTGCCCCGCATCTGTGTCGATCGGCCTGACATCTGCGGTTGACCGACTCGCATCAAAGATATGCGGCAAAAATTTGTTGACCAAAAAACCCGGTTTCTGAGGCGCTAATCGCAATCAACCGGGTTTGTGAAGATGAGTTCGTAAATGGAGCCTGCAAAATTAACCTTTAGCCGGGGGGCCAGTTCATCTGCCGTCCGCCGAGAATGTGAAGGTGGAGGTGGTCTACAGTTTGGCCGCCGTCATTACCAGTATTGATCGCGACGCGATAGCCGTTGGACAGGCCCTCTTGTTCTGCTACCCGCTTGACAGTCAGCAGCAGGTGTCCCATCAAATCCTGGTCTCCCGATTCGGCATCGGCTAATTTGGGAATAGGTTTTTTGGGAATGACGAGGATGTGGACTGGCGCTTGGGGATTGATATCTCTGAAGGCGAGGGCCAAGTCGTCCTCATAAACGATGTCTGCTGGAATCTCTTTGCGGATGATTTTGCTGAAAAGCGTTTCTTGAGTTGTCATGGGTGTTAAGGAAGGAAGTCATTAGTCATCAGTCATTAGTCATTAGTCATCAGTCATCAGGAAGACGGAAGACGGAAGAAGTGGCAAGGCCCAAGAGGGAAGGTGGCAGGCAGAAGGCGGAAGGGTGAAGGCGGAAGGCAGAAGGCGGAAGGCGGAAGGCAGAAGGCGAAGAGGGAAGAGGGAAGGGGGAAGACTCAGCAGCAGAGGAGCAAAAAGAGAAAAGGAAGAGGCAAGGAAAAGTTTTTCTTGCTTCTTCCGATATTCATTAGTCATTGTTAATCATAATATATGATGAATCAAAGACAGGCAAATTAGGGATCGAGAAAAATGCTTGCTAGGGTTTGGAGTGCATCGATCGTAGGCATTGACGCGGTAAAGGTGGGCGTGGAGGCTGATGTGTCGGGGGGGCTGCCGAAAATTGTGGTGGTGGGGTTGCCCGATTCGGCGGTGCAAGAAGCTAAAGAAAGGGTTAAGGCTACGCTAAAAAATTCGGGTTATGCTTTTCCGATGCGGAGTATTGTGATAAATTTAACTCCGGCGGATTTGCGGAAGGAAGGGCCGAGCTTTGATTTGCCGATCGCCATTGGCATTTTGGCAGCGTCGGAACAAGTCAGCGCTGAACTTTTGGGAGATTATTTGTTTTTGGGCGAACTGTCCTTAGATGGAAGTTTGCGGGCTGTAACTGGGGTGTTGCCGATCGCCGCTGCTGCTGCCAAAATGGGTGTTTCTGGGTTAATTGTACCGGCTGGTAATGCGGAAGAAGCCGCTTTGGTGCAGGGAATATCTGTTTACGGTTTTGAAAATATTTTTGCAGTTACTGATTTTTTAAACAATCCTCAAGTTTATTCGCCGTTACAAGTAAACGGTCGAGAAGAGTTAGCAAAAAAGCGGATTCCGGGTCTAGATTTAAAGGATGTAAAGGGGCAAATTCACGCGCGGCGGGCTTTGGAAATTGCGGCGGCGGGGGGACACAATTTGATTTTTGTGGGGCCGCCAGGGAGCGGTAAGACGATGCTGGCGAGACGTTTGCCGGGGATTTTGCCGCCGCTGACTTTTGAGGAAGCTTTGGATGTGACTCAAATTCATTCGGTGGCGGGGTTGTTGAAGGATAAGGGAATGCTGGTGAGCGATCGGCCTTTTCGCAGTCCTCACCATTCGGCATCGGGGCCTTCTCTGGTTGGCGGGGGCAGTTTTCCGCGTCCGGGTGAAATTTCGTTAGCACATCGCGGCGTACTTTTCCTGGATGAATTAACAGAGTTCAAAAGAGATGTTTTGGAGTTTTTGCGTCAACCGCTGGAAGATGGTTATGTGACGATTTCTCGGACTAGACAATCCGTGATGTTTCCGGCACAATTCACTTTAGTTGCTAGTACAAATCCCTGCGCTTGCGGTTACTATGGCGACTCGATCCAACAGTGTACTTGTTCGCCGCAAAAGCGGGAGCAATATTGGGCAAAACTTTCGGGGCCTTTGATGGATCGGATTGATTTGCAAGTGGCGGTTAATCGTTTGAAACCGGAGGAGATTACGCGACAGCCGACGGGGGAGGAGTCGGAACCGGTGCGGGTGAGGGTTCAGCGGGCGCGAGAGATGGCGACTCGCCGTTTTCAGTCGGAAGCTGGCTTGCGGTGTAACGCGCAGATGCAAAGCAGCCATATTAACACTTGGTGTCAGTTGGATGATGCTTCGCGGAATTTATTGGAGATGGCGATTCGGAAATTGGGGCTTTCGGCGCGGGCTAGCGATCGAATTTTGAAGGTTGCTAGGACTATTGCTGATTTGTCCGGGGATGAAAGCCTGAAAACCAATCATGTGGGGGAGGCGGTGCAGTATCGCACGATCGATCGGATGCAGTAAGGTGGATTTGTGCGATCGGCTTTCAAGTCGTAAGTTGATATATTGCAGGTCGGTATTTTGGTTCGGGAATGGGTTTTCCCGCAGCTTTTGCAGCTTCCAGCCATGCTGTTTTAGCAATCTGTACTTCCTGCAAAGCTAATTCTGGGGTTTCGCCAAAAGCGGAACAGTATTTTAAATCAGGAATATCGGCAATGTAGCCTTCATCTTGGTTGCTGTAAAAAATATTGATGTGATAGTCTTTCATGGTTCATCATCCTCTATTGTGAGAGCGTATTCCTCGATTATCGCTAAGAATTGACGGACTTGATAGGGTGTCACCTCGCCTTTCTTATTTTGAATATTAATGATTTCCGGCACTTCAGGATGATTGAATATGTGATGACTGCCGCTGACTCTCGCCAGACTAAAGCCAAAGGCTTCAATCAGTGTCACCATTTCATTAAATTTGATGTTTTTTGACCCAGATAGCACCTTTTCTAAAATTTTACGCTTTTTCATCGCTTTAAAAAGTGAATTAATCCTATTCTTCGTATAAACCAGCTTCTTCAGTCATCTCGATTAGCTGATCTAATAGTTTACGGCGCTTTCTGTCGCGATGTTCTTTATAAATGATTAAATCCTTAAATTGAATCCGCCGATGGGAACCTACTTTGATATAAGGAATTGCTCCTTCATCTAGCAACTTGACAAGAAATAGTCGCGATACATTTATGATATCAGCAGCTTGCTGCGTCGTCAATTCGCGATCGTGAAGGACGATCGAAACAGCCCGATCTGATGCTATTGCTTGCACGGCTTGACGCAGGATGTTGCAGACTGATTCTGGAATTAGAATCTCTTCTCCGTTACTTGTGACTAATTTGGGCTGTGCAGATTCTCGGCTGAGTATCTGTGCTAATTGTGCTATTGATTCTTGTTCTTTTTCTTGCAGCCGAACTGACTCTAGCGATGCTTTTTGCTTCAACATAGCAAGATGTATTTTTTGATTTGTTTATTCAGAATAACATTTCATAAATTAATCCTAATCCTCGTATAAGCCAGCTTCCTCAGTCATGTCAAGAAACACAAACGCATCTCATCTTGCTATTAATAGTTTCGTCTGATTCAGAAGTTCATTAGCCTTCTCTTTCAAGTTATCCACCTGTAATTTATCATTACCTACTGAAAATGATTCAAGCGCTTGCTTTAATTCTTTCAGTGTTTCTAAAGGTAAAGCTTGAGCTTTTAGTGATTGCTCCAAATCCTTCCTATAATCACCTACAAGAGAGTCTAGAGCCTCAAAGTATCTTTTAATTTGTTGATCCAATGATTGCTCAATCAATCGGTTAGATTGTTCTTGAATTTCTTCGACTTTATTGTCAAAGAATTTAACTATTTCAGCCTTGAAAAGGATTAGGTTAACTCTATATATTTCTTTATATAGAAGTTTGTCTAAGTCCACACGGAACCAACCAAAAAAGGTGCTAACTGCACCATAAATTGCGCTGAGTATTGGACTGTTAGCTACCATTGCCACTAAACGAGCAGCAAACTGCACCAACAAACCACCAAATGCTTCTTCAAGCAATGCTGCGAGTAAATCAGATAACCCATACCCTCTGAATTCAAGATCAGGGGTATTCACTTCTATGTAAATATCAACTAGCTTGAGTATATCTGGCTTAAAAATAACATCAAAATCTCTTTTTAACCGCTCTTGAGCGCATTCAATAATAGGCTTAGTTTCATTATCTAGTAACTCGGATAATTTTTGAATCCTGCCTTCAATCTGTGTATCCGTCTCTTTACAAGCGACATCCAATTGACGTTCAATAATTTGCTTCGCCGAAGCTGCTATTTGCTCAGCGAATAGCTTGGCATCTTGCTTACTCTCAAATTCAAATTCATCCTTATCTCTATTAAAGATGTTGGATATGTTGTCCAACCACTTGGAAAATACTGTTATAGCAGAATCTAAAACATACTTTTTCAATAGTGTGTCAAGTTCGTTTTTAACGTCTTTTTTGAGGGTTTCTAGGTTGGCGTTTACGGTTTCCTTTATTTGCTTTTTTGTTTGGGCAACCTCTTCATCTAGACTCCGACGGCAAGCAGTTAGACTAGAAAGCTCTTTGTTAAGATCCTCAATTGCTTGCTGAAGCTTTTCAGCATTACTGTTAATGTAAGTCAGGTCATTTTTTGCATTATTACATAAATCATCTAGATGAATAAGACAACGATTCAATGCAAACTCCATGCAGCGGGGGGCAACTTGTCGCAAAATTACATTAATTGCTTCTTCCAGAAAAGATGCAAACTTTGATCCTTCCCAAAGTTTTACCGCTTTCTTTTGTAATTTCTCTACAGTTGCATCCTTCAGTTCATCCTCCCAATCAACAGTCCATACTTCTCTAGCTAATGCTTGGGCAGCTTCAGCATCTTTAATATCTTGACTACTGAGAGATGATTGACGGAGAAAATCCTTAGCGCAGAATGCTTGCCTAGCAGAAACTTCAAATACGCGGTCTGTGTTGGCCAGTTCGAGGTTATTAGCAACAAATTGTTTTACCATTTCGGTATCTATGTCACCTCGACGACGCTCATCAATTTTATTAACTAAAATATATAAATTTTCTTGACTGCTTGTTCTGATAACTTTTTGAACTTCTGCTTTAATTCTTTCGGCTGCTTCAGCCCTCAATTCAGTGAAATTAAGGACAAGTAGCACAAGTTGGCTACGCTTAAGTTGCTTAGAAACTACAATTTCTAGTTTTTCGCTGACTCCGGCTTCACTTGGCCCAGGCGTATCAACGATTACAAGATTACCTAGCTTCTCTAGTTGTTGATTTTGCTCTGTTCTGAAAAAAGGAGTTTCGATAGATGGAATGTCATTGTCATTGAGCAACTGGAGAGGATCTTGATCTTGGGATACGGCCAAAATGTTGCAAAGACGGATAATATGATTCAACTCTGTCAGGATCTTGTTAATATTCTTACTGCCATAGATTTCTTCGGAAATCCCAAAATCTGTATCACTGTGGATTTCTTGGAGTAAACTTGCTAAATGCGGATATTCACCAGTCTGCTTAAGAACTTCTGCCATCCCTTGCTGCTCAATTGTCAGCCTGATAGCATCCAATGCTTTCTTAAATGCTTTACAAATTCCAGGACTCAATTTTAGAATCGGCTCTGCTGCATTTTCTTTCAATACAATCTCTGTTGGCAGTGTGGTCATCGCTGTAGCAGAACTTGGCAGGAGTTCTTGACCAATAATGGCATTAATAATTTTGGATTTGCCAGCATTCATCGGTGCGGCAATAGCCATTCTGAGTTTTAGGTCTGTGACTCTACCAATCTCCTTTTCAATTTCCTGTTGATATATCTGGTACTTGCTTTTTGGGCTATCCTCAGACTTAAGTTCTTTGCTAGCGCGACCCATCAGAGTGCTAACTTCTTGTAACAGGGCAATCACCTGTCTTTGCAGGTCTTGGACATTTGGGTTGGAGGCTTGAGAAGTCATAGGGTTTTTAGTTGGTGTTTATGGTGAATGGTAGCAGAAATTGTATAACAACTTTAAGCAATTTGTAGTCGTTTCCCCAACGTGTGAGGTTCTGGTAGAGGTTTGCCATCTTCTTGATAAAGTTCAATCAATGTTTCTAACAATTCTTGTCCGTGTTTTGCCGCTTCCTCGTAAGTGTGTCCGTGAGTGCAAGGCTGCATGACATCCGTAAACTCAGGCAAGCTGACAACAAAAAGTCGATCTTCTTTTGACCACTGGATGATGAGACTATAATGGCTATTCATTCTTCTATCTCCTTCAGCTTCTGTAAATCAGAAATTACTCTTTTTTCGTGATAATTTGGCGCATCATCACCATCATTACCTGATAGTGTAATTTTTTCAGGTAATAAAGGGTGTTCCCATACAGTGTGACTGCCCTTTCCCTGTCGGTAAGTAAACCCTGCTTTTAGTAATAGGCTTTTTAATTCTCTGATCTTTTTAGGCATGAGTGAATTGTAGCGTAGATTGAAATAATCGTTCTAGTTTCTTAGTTGCTGGTAATGGTTTGCCTTCAGCTTGACAACTCTCGATTAGTAATTCTATTACCTCTCGCGCATTATCAATAGCTTCTTCATAAGAATCTCCGTGAGTTACCGGCTGCATTACATCCTCAAATTCCGGCAAAAATACGACAAAGCATCGATCGCCCTCTGACCATTGGATAACAACTGTATATTTCATGGTTCTGAAGTTTCGGGTTTAAATTATTGTACCCGATCGCCATTTCCCCCACTTTTACCCGATCGCCCGAAATTCCCCATCCTGACTCAAGA
Source organism: Microcoleus sp. CZ3-B2 (assembly GCF_036705055.1). Classification (NCBI taxonomy): domain Bacteria; kingdom Bacillati; phylum Cyanobacteriota; class Cyanophyceae; order Oscillatoriales; family Microcoleaceae; genus Microcoleus; species Microcoleus sp. CZ3-B2. The sequence goes on from NZ_JAUBTN010000013.1 coordinate 45,102, forward strand.
CCGATACCTCACAGATGTACAATGGTGAGATCGCATTCCCCAATTCCCAACCGTGATTGACCGCTACACTCTGCCCGAAATGGGCAACATCTGGACTGAAACCGCCAAACTCAAAAGCTGGCTGCAAGTAGAAATCGCTGTCTGCGAAGCTCAAGCCGAACTCGGCTACATCCCCGCCGCCGCAGTCGAAGAAATCAAAGCTAAGGCTAATTTTGACCCCAAACGAGTCCTCGAAATTGAAGCCGAAGTCCGCCACGACATGATCGCTTTCTTGACAAATGTCAACGAATATGTAGGCGATGCCGGACGCTACATCCACCTCGGCTTAACCAGTTCCGATGTGCTCGATACTGCTTTGGCGCTACAGTTAGTCGCTAGCGTCGATATTTTGTTACAACGTGTCGAAGATTTGAGTCAAGCTATTCGCTATCAGGCTCAACAGCATCGCAATACCGTCATGGTTGGCCGATCGCACGGAATTCACGCCGAACCCATCACCTTTGGCTTTAAACTAGCTGGATGGCTGGCTGAAGTGTTTCGCAACCGCGCCCGATTGGTGAATTTGCGATCGTCGATCGCAGTCGGCAAAATCTCCGGCGCAGTCGGAACCTATGCTAATATCGATCCGCGAATTGAAGCCATTGCCTGCCAAAACCTCGGACTCGAACCCGATTGTGCATCCACTCAAGTCATTTCGCGCGATCGACACGCCGAATACGTCCAAACCTTAGCACTGTTAGCAGCATCGATCGAGCGTTTTGCAGTAGAAATCCGCAACCTCCAACGCACCGACGTGCTCGAAGTCGAAGAGTTCTTTTCCAAAGGGCAAAAAGGCTCATCCGCCATGCCCCACAAACGCAACCCAATTCGATCGGAAAGACTCACGGGGATGGCAAGAATCGTCCGCGCCAACGCCGTCGCAGCCTTAGAAAACGTAGCGCTGTGGCACGAAAGAGACATCTCTCACAGTTCCGTAGAACGGATGATTTTGCCCGACAGTTCCACTGTCACTCACTTCATGTTAGTCGAAACCACAGACTTAGTAAAAAACCTGCTAGTCTATCCCGAAAACATGAAACGAAACATGAACCTGTACGGCGGAGTAATCTTCAGCCAGCGCGTGATGCTAGCCTTAGTAGAAAAAGGCATGAACCGCGAAGAAGCATACAAAGTTGTGCAATCTTGCGCTCACCAAGCTTGGAACCAACCGGAAGGCAATTTCTACAATTTAATTGCCAAAGATGTGAGCGTTACTGCTCGCATGACGACCAAAGAAATTGATGATTGTTTCGATCCGCAGTATCAATTAAGGCATTTAGATTTAATCTATCAGCGCTTGGGAATTTAAAAATCTTTTGAATTTCCTAGTAAAGATACAAGATCGAGCGTAATCCTTCATCTATGTCTTCCTGTAAATCCTGTGGTATTGTGCAAATGCACTCAATTAAAAACGTTTTGTCCACAGTAAAAAGCTGAGAAATATTAGCCACAGAATCCTTGGGTAAACCTGTGGCTTTACTCGGTAACAAGACATTACCTGGTGCTTCCGCTAACCGCAGATTAGAAGTAATGATGACGACGATTACAGTGCTAATACGACTCTGAGTAAAAGTATCATCCTGAACAATTAAAACTGGACGACGATATCCAGGTTCTGAAGCAACTGGATCTGGTAAATTAGCCCACCAAATTTCTCCGCGATACATTACCAATCCTCATGGGGTAAGGACATAAATTGCATCTTTGCCAAGACTGGATCTAGTTCAGAAGACTCTTCAGAATAGACTTGATTTAGTTTGCTCAAAATTCGAGATCGGTTGTATCGCCGCAAATACGCTTGCAAGGCTTTTGTATAAAGCTCGCTGCGTGATAATCCTAACTGATCGGCCAAAGCCTCGGCTTCTTCAAAAACTAAATCTGGAAGTGAAATTGCAGTTTTCATAGTTTTCCCTGCAGTCACGGTGACATCATAATATTGATTGTACCACAGAAAAACGACCTCAATCTACTCTCTAAAACTCACAATCAGAACAGCTATGAAATTTAATCGTTTTGGAAAATACCCGATCGCATTTATGCTAGTGTTGCTATGTGCGATTCCCTACGGGATAGCTTCGCTTCACGGCCTGCACCATCCCGCATTTGTCCGCGCCCAGGAGCAACCAGAAGTGCAATCTCCCCAATCAGAAGCAACCCCAATAACACCTGAAAGCATTTTCATGAGTCAACTTCCCAGTTGGGCGCGCCTTGTTGACATCCGCAAAGTAAATCCCAACATTCGCCTCGATATCCGCTACGCCACTGCGAACAATTTCTTGAAACGAAAGCTTTACTCTCAAGCCAAATGCGCTTTGAGAAGTTCTGTCGCTCAAAAATTAGCCCTAGTGCAAACAGATTTAGAAAAAATTGGATTGGGTTTGAAAGTTTACGATTGCTACAGGCCTTTTTCTGTGACTGAGCAAATGTGGGCAGTTTTACCAGATCCGAACTATGTTGCTAATCCTGCTAGGGGTTCGCGGCACAATCGCGGTGCGGCTGTGGATTTAACTTTAGTCGATCGCACTGGCAAAGAATTAGAAATGCCTACACCTTACGATGATTTTACCGAAAAAGCTCACGGAGATTATCAAGGCGGCAGCGCCCAATCTCGGAAAAATCGTCAAGTGCTTAAGGATGCGATGAAAAAACACGGATTTATTGGTATTACAACAGAATGGTGGCACTTTGATTCGGAAGATTGGCAGAAATTTGCGATTCTTGATATCTCGCTTGGAACAATTCCTTGATTACTGGAGTAGCGTCGGCGAGGCACTACAAGATACAAGAGCCCGATCGTTCATCGGTTAATGAAGCTCTACATCGCACAAATCCCGCCGTCAGAAGGAATTGTGTTAGCAGGCGATCGCGCCAGGAAAGTCGAGACCGCTTGCCAAAACCCTTCAATAACGTATTTAATACGCTGTAAAAATAAGTCGCGCTTCTGAATTTCTTCGGCAGTTAGCGTGACATTGAAATATTGAATAAATGGATATTTTTTTCTTCTTGTTAAGACGATTTCCGATACTTCTGCTGTCCTGCTCTTTTTTTACGAGCGATCGCCTCATAGGGATCTTCATCCCCTTCCGCATATTGCATCAACTCTGTCATAGACCAACCGATCGCATAGGCAAACTGAACTAACTTTTGCAATCTGGGATCGGCTTTGCCCTCGTTCCAGTTCACCAGGGTGTTGAATGAAATTCCTGTAATCCTTCCTAGTTCCCTAGAACTACCAACGCGCTCATCCTCCACCAATGCCTCTATTAACTGACCGAGACGTTTATGGATTCCAGTATCGCTCGCTAGATTTTCCTCTACTTTTGTTGACATTCCTGTTTTCTACTAGCTTGCAGAGTTACCGCAGGCATAATTGTATAGCCTGTATTCTACCAGAATAATTCGTTTTACAGTCAATCAACGCAGCCAAAAATACAAACAAAGTCGGGATAGGGCATTGCCACGACTCGCTTGACTGACGCAGAGGGGACGTAAGACTACCGAAGGTATAGCAATCCTTGCAGGAGTCGTAAATATTGTTACCCCACCCCAACCCTCCCCGAACTCGCGGGGAGGGAGTAAGAAATTCACAAATGATGCGAGGATTGCTATAGCAGACCCCAAAGAAGCGTCAAGAATCATAGTTCGACTACGCTCACTAACCACCCCACATGAAAGGGCGGTGAGTATGTCAACGCACTCGCACATAAAATTCGTATTCATATCCCCGGAAATTTGAGTCGAGTTGAAATGTGTAATTGGCAGTAACAGGGATTTTTCCAGTCCACTCTGTTTCATTGCCTGTATAATTATCTCCCGTCAAAGCTTTGCCATTAGAAGTCAGAATTAGTGGAAAAACACCTCTCCGATTCTTAACAGTCATTGTTTGATTCTTGGCGGCGCGAATCTGGTAAGAGTGACTGCCACCGCCGATAATTCGACCTTTAACAATGGCTTCATTTCCCCCAGGCAGAAAATTAATTTGCTGGTTCACATTCACACAACTGCTTTCGGTGCGATTTTTGGCAATCCAACCGGGTGGTTCGGTAATTCGCAGCCAACCGTTTTGTTCTTCGGCGACTGAAACAAAGGTATTATTTTTGAGTTTTCCTACTATTTTGCTGCCGTTGACTTGCGGGTGCGATCGCACATTTAGCGGTGGATTCGGATCGCTGACTACAGCCTGAGTAATTTTACACCCGGAATTGGGAGGTGTGACAACTACTGGCTCAACTTTTTGCGGAGAAACTGCGACGATTTGCGGTGGTTCAAGTGCGGGGCTTTGGGCTGGTTGAGATGGAGATGGGGGAGATGCCGCAGCCTGGGTTTCGGCTTGCAGGGGTTCTGGTTGCAGAGATTGGGGGTTGTTTGCCGGCAGCGCTGCAATGGGGTTTCTGGTTGCTGCTGGCGATTCTGCAACGGGATGAGGGGATTGTTTCATCGCGCCAGACTGTATAGTTGCAGCAGCGACTCCCACCGCTGTTGCAAGTCCTGCTAAGCTGACTGTGATGATTTGACTGTTGGTAAATGACATAATTGACCTCTCTGTATTTATACTAATAATTTTTGTTTCGGAGTTGGGGCGATCGCCAGTTTATTTATAGTGGAAATACTTAGTGCGAGCCGCTGGGTCAGGATTTTTATCTACCATTTCAGATGGATAATTGTCGCAATAATTTCCGTCAATATATACTGGATGCCTTTACTGATGGTAATCTTGCTTGTCATTTGCGCGCAAATCTGGCAAGGTAAGTGTTCAGCACGAGGTGTATAAAATGTCAAGATTGATTCCTCTGAGATTACAACCGCCCCGCGATCGATTGTTGGAGGAGGTGAAGCAGGAAGTTGTCGCCGCGATCGCGCAGTCTTTGCACGCTGCTGTGCTGGCTAACTTCAGCCCAGATTCGCAGCCTCTGGGTGCTAGCCGCTGTTGGGATGTGGAAGTCAAAGCCGGCAACCGTCCGAGTTTTCGCCTTCCTCCCAAAGCTAGCATTTCTAAAGTGTTCGATCGCAGCGGTGGCAAATTGGTCATTTTGGGAGCGACGGGTTCCGGCAAAACCACGACCCTGCTAGAATTGGCTCTGGTGTTAGTTTCCCGCGCCCAAAAAGATGCTAGTTTGCCTCTACCAGTGTTGTTTGAACTCGGATCGTGGAAAGCCGAATCCGGGGCGATCGCCGATTGGTTAATTGCTCAACTTCAGTACAAATACGGCATCTCTCCCGCTACGGGCAAAAAATGGATCGCCGAACAAAAATTGTTGCCTCTCCTCGACGGCTTGGACGAAGTAGAAAGCCAGCGCCAAAACTTGTGCATTCAAGCAATCAATCAGTTTCTTGAAAGCGAAATTAAACCAAAACATTTAGTAGCTTGCAGCAGTTTTGAAGTTTACAAAAACTGCCAAACTAGATTTAAACTCCAAGCAGCAGTTTTGCTAAAACCTCTGACAGAAATTCAAATTCAAAATTATCTGCAAGCAGCCAGAAGCCGCGAACTTTGGTACAGCATCGAGAAGGAACCAGAATTGTTGAAACTGGCAAAAGTTCCCTTATTATTGAGCATGATGGCTCTGGCTTATGACGATATTTTAATCGAAGCTTGGAAGCGCATAAGTTCCGTAGAAGAACAGCGCAAATATCTGTTAACTGCCTATATTCGCCACCAAATTAGCCGCGAAGTCAAGCAGTATCCGAGAAACAAGGAATTGCGGCCCGAACAAATTCGCCACTGGCTGGGATGGTTGGCCAGAAGGATGGAACAGCAAGGACTTCAAGAATTTTACCTCGATCGCATACCGTCTAGCTGGCTGCAAACAGGCGAGGAACGGCGCAAGTATCAGTTTGGAGTTAAGTTGCTTGGCGGGCTGATTTGGGTGATTTTGGGATTAATTTTCACCCTAGTCTCCGGGTCTATTTGGGGGTTGATTGCGGGTGCTGTTGTGGCGGTAATTAGTGCTTTCTTGCCGGGAATTCCGGGGATTGAAAGTTTTATTTTGCACCTTGTACTGTGGTCTAGCGGTCATATTCCTTGGGATTACCAGCGTTTTTTGGATGCTGCGGGCGATCGGCTGTTGCTGCAAAAAACGGGCGATCGGCGCTATCGATTTATTCACGATTTGTTGCAAAAACATTTTGCTGAAATCTAAATCCAGGAGCTTGACAAAATCCCCTACTTGTGATAAAAAATGGTAGATTTTTAGGTAGGAATTGGCAAATTGTTGAAGACAGCTATTAGATCAGAAAAATAATATAATAAATGTAACTGCGGAGGTCATCTAAATACCCAATAACCAAATATTCGCCAAGCGAAAGGAAACTCAATGACTGTAAAATTCATTCTGAGCGAATACGTTGACAAAGCAATGGACGAGGCGAGCTATGACAAACTTGAAGATAATAGTTTTGTCGGTAAAATTACTGTTTGTAAAGGAGTCATCGCCTTTGGTTCAACTTTAAAGGAGTGTCAAAATGAGTTACGATCGACTTTGGAAGACTGGATTTTGCTGGGGTTAAAATTGCGACACCGTTTGCCAGAAAACTGGGCGATTGAAACCGCTTCTACACAAACACTCACGCGCCGACGCGGGTTGAAGAGTACCTAGTAAAAATGCGTTACTTTCTTCATTCCGCGGAGGCGGAATTCGTTTTTATAGACGCGGTTTCAACCGCCGTCTTATCTTATTGGATTCTAAGACAATTTTGGTGGTATTTTTGCCATCTGAAATAGCTGTTCCGCAGTAAATTCTAATCCCTCAAAAAGTGGATCTTTTAACAGTGTATCTCCCAGATAAGTCTGCGGTGCTGCATCGGGATAAAAAACTGTAATACTTCTAGCCTTACTATCTACTACCCAAACCCGCAACACCTTAGCATCTAAATAATTTCTCGCTTTAGCTGCTAACTGACCGAAAGTTTGTTCGGGTGAAATAATTTCTATGACTAATTCTGGGACAACAGGACAGGCTTCATCTTGATTCCAGTCAGGAGATAAGCGTTCGTAAGAAACATATAAAAGGTCTGGGACTGGAACCCAGTCTCGCCCCAGCCTGGTTAATTTTACCGCCCATTCTACACCAATTTCTCCCCGTTCTTCACCCCACTGTTCGAGAATTTTGATGAGGCTTCTGGTGAGGCGAGAATGAAATTTTTTGGGTGACATCTTCGGTACTGCTTGATTGTCAATAAGTTCGTAGGTAATATCGCCTTCTCCTTCGGGGAGAGCGAAAAACTCTTCCACAGTTAGTTCAGTTTTTGTCTGGAGCATGGTATTTTTCTGCTATGGGCAGGCAAGTTAGTAGTATTTTAACTTAAATATTGATTGACATAATACAAATGTTATGATATATGTTGGCAAAATCTCCAGTCTTAACTGTCAAATGTACGATCGCATCCTCATCCGCACCCCAAAAGGTTAAGATTCTAATCTGACCTCCTGCAATCATTGCTTCACCTCCTATGGCAGAAACCTTATTGTTCAACGCCCTCCGCGAGGCGTTAGACGAAGAAATGGCCCGCGACTCCTCCGTATTCGTACTCGGCGAAGACGTAGGCCAATACGGTGGTTCCTATAAAGTCACCAAAGACCTCTACGAGAAATACGGCGAACTCCGAGTGCTCGACACCCCGATCGCCGAAAATAGCTTTACAGGCATGGCAGTAGGCGCGGCAATGACCGGATTGCGGCCGGTCATCGAAGGCATGAACATGGGCTTTTTGCTGCTGGCGTTCAACCAAATATCCAACAACGCCGGAATGCTGCGCTACACCTCCGGCGGCAACTTCAAAATGCCGATGGTGATTCGGGGCCCCGGCGGCGTGGGCCGGCAACTCGGCGCGGAACACTCCCAGCGTCTAGAAGCATATTTCCAAGCAGTACCGGGTTTGAAAATAGTCGCCTGTTCGACTCCCTACAACGCCAAAGGACTCTTAAAATCAGCCATCCGCGACGATAACCCCGTTCTGTTCTTCGAGCACGTCCTGCTGTACAACCTCAAGGAAAATTTGCCAGAAACAGAATATTTAGTGCCGTTAGACAAAGCGGAAATTGTGCGATCGGGCAAAGATGTCACCATCTTGACATATTCCAGAATGCGGCACCACGTCCTGCAAGCCCTGCCCGCACTGCTAAAAGAAGGTTACGATCCCGAAGTAATCGACCTAATTTCTCTCAAACCCCTGGATATGGAGACAATTGGCGAATCCATTCGCAAAACCCACAAAGTAATTATTGTGGAAGAATGTATGAAAACCGGAGGCATCGGTGCCGAACTAATTGCTTCGATTAGCGATCGATTTTTTGACGAACTCGACGCACCAGTTTTGCGCCTGTCTTCGCAAGATATTCCCACACCTTACAACGGTAATTTGGAAAGACTGACAATTGTCCAGCCAAACCAAATTGTCGAAGCCGTCCAAAAAATGGTAGCTTTGCGAGTATAAATAGTTATTGGTAATTTGTAATTTGTTGTTGGTTATTTGTTATTTGTTATTTGAAAACCGAAAAAAACTCGGGACGAACCAATAACCAATAACCAATAACCAATAACCAATAACCAATAACCAATAACCAATAATTAAATATGCAAAAACAACGTTCAGTATTAGCCCTAATTTTTGTTTTGATCGTGGCAGCCATTACTGTAATAGTAACAATTCCGACGCGGCTGGGATTAGACTTGCAAGGAGGGTCGCAACTCACAATTCAGGTAAAAACTACCCCCACAATTCCCAAAATTGACCCGGGAATGTTAGAAGCAGTGCGACGGATTGTCGAAAACCGCGTCAACGGTTTGGGCGTTTCCGAAGCATTAGTGCAAACAGTAGGAGAAGACCAAATTCTCGTACAGTTACCCGGAGTAAATGACCCGCAGCAAGCAGAACGAGTTTTGGGTGGCACCGCCAAGCTAGACTTTCGGGAACAACTGCCGGGAACAGAAGCGCAATTAGGCATTGAAAGGCAGTTGCAGCAAGAATTGCTGGCAAAGCAAAAAGAATTGAGAAACAGCAAAAATGAGGCGGCAATTAAAGAAAATCAGGCTGCTTTGAAAAGAAGCAATGAGGCGATCGCCAAACTCTACAAAAGTAGCGGACTCGGCGGCGAAAACCTCAAAGATGCTCAAGCTCAACCCACTGGTAACGAGTGGAATGTCGCTCTCCGTTTCGATACTAAAGGAGGCGAATTATTTGGGGAACTCACTAAAAATTTAGCAGGAACCGGACGGACTCTCGGCATTTTTCTAGACGAAAGAATGATCAGTTCTCCTGTCGTAGGTGTTGAATTTGCCCAAACAGGAATTACTGGCGGCAATGCCGTAATTCAAGGTCGGTTTACAGCGCAAGAAGCGAATGATTTAGGAGTGCAATTGCGGGGCGGTGCTTTACCTGTGCCGGTGGAAATTGTCGAAAACCGCACCATCGGTGCCAGCTTGGGACGAGATAGCATTCAAAGCAGTATTAATGCGGGTATCGGCGGCTTAATTTTAGTCTTGATGTTCATGGTTGCCTACTATCGACTACCAGGCGTAATTGCCAATATTGCTCTGTTAATTTATGCTTTGTTAACTTGGGCCGCTTTTGTGCTGTTGGGGGTGACATTAACCCTGCCTGGAATTGCTGGTTTTGTACTCAGCATCGGGATGGCGGTAGATGCTAACGTGCTGATTTTTGAGCGCACCCGCGAAGAGTTGCGGGCGGGGAAGACGCTTTATCGATCGGTCGAATCCGGTTTTTACCGCGCTTTTTCCAGCATTTTAGACGGTAACGTAACTACGCTGATTGCTTGTGCTGCTTTGTTCTGGTTGGGCGCTGGTTTAGTCAAAGGGTTTGCTGTAACGCTGGCCTTGGGCGTGGTAGTGAGTATGTTTACTGCTATTACTTGCAGCCGCACTCTAATGTTGGTAGTGTTGGGCTTTCCGGGATTGCGCAAACCCGAGTGGTTTTGTCCCAATTTGCAAAAAGCTGCTAATAGTTAACTGTTAACTGTTGGCAGGAAAGCAGGAAAGCAGTTGACAGGAAAGCAGGAAAGCAGTTGACAGTTGACAGTTGACTTCTTCCTTCTTCCTTCTTCCGACGGACATCGGACTTACATCCGTTACATCCGTTACATCCCGTACATTGCTCGTTGCCGAACTTCTTTCTTCCTTCCTCCTTCTTCCGACGGACATCGGACTTACATCCGTTACATCCGTTACATTGCTCGTTGCCGAACTTCCTTCTTCCCTCTTCCTTCTGACTTCAAATTATGCAATTCAGTGTTATCAAACAGCGATCGCTCTGGTGGAGTATTTCCGCCGCGATCATCCTTGCAGGTATAGTATCGATGGCGATTTCTTGGACTCGTCCCGACATCCGCGCACCCCTGCGCCCCAGTTTGGACTTTATCGGCGGCACTCGCCTGCAATTTGAACTCGACTGCACGAAACCGGAAAATTGTAAACCCATCGATCTCGCTGCTGTCCGCCAAGTCCTCGATACCCAAGGTTTAGCTGGTAGCAGCATTCAAGTTATCGGCAAAGAACAGCGCGGTTTGTCGCTGCGCACGAAAACTTTGAATGTCGAACAGCGGACTAAGTTGCAAGCAGCTTTGAGCGAGAAAATCGGCGCTTTTGCTCCTCAATCTATTCAAATTGATACGGTTGGGCCCACCCTCGGCAAACAGTTGTTTAGTTCTGGTTTGCTGGCTATATTCCTTTCCTTTGCTGGCATTACTGTTTATCTAACGTTCCGATTTCAGTTAGATTATGCCTTTTTTGCTTTCGTTGCTCTCTTTCACGACGTATTTATTACTGTCGGCATTTTCTCAATATTGGGTTTAGTTCTGGGAGTGGAAGTTGACAGTTTATTTGTGGTCGCTGTCTTGACAATTATCGGTTTTTCTGTTAACGATACAGTAGTAATTTACGATCGCGTGCGGGAAGTAATTAAGCTAAATCCCGGACTGTCGATCGATCAAATTGTCGATGATGCGGTCATGCAAACCCTGGGAAGGTCAATCAACACCACCCTGACAACCCTGCTGACATTGTTTTCAATATTTTTGTTTGGGGGCGAAACCCTCAAATACTTTGCTTTAGCTTTGATTGTCGGTTTTATTGCGGGTGCGTATTCGAGTATTTTCATTGCCAGCACGCTGCTAGCTTGGTGGCGCACTCGCACGGGCAACTCCATCCCCCTCCCCGCAGAAGGAATCAACCCATCAGAAGAAGTTTAGTTAACTGTTAACTGTTGACTGTTGACTGTTGACTGTTGACTAATAACTAATAACTAATGACTAATGAAAGCGATACAAATTTTCAAAGAGAAGTCCAAAGGCTTCACAAACTAACAGTTTACGGCCGCTGGTTAACTGTGATATTGCTATGGATTAGCGTCGGTTCTTTCAGCATTTGGAGTTTGCGTCGCGAAATCGGTTTGTGGTTAGAACACTTCACTTGGGCTGCGGTGTACTACGGTTTATACTTTCACCGCTGGCCGACTCTCGGCCTCGGTTTGTGCTTAGGAATGACTTTAGCAGTGATAACTTGGCAAACTCGCAATGCGTTGCGAGGATTGCCCCTGCAGGAAAAACAGGGTTTAGAAAAACAAGTGCGCCGCATCCGCCAACAGGGGCCGAGTCATATTTTGTGGAAGTGGGTTTGCAAAAATTCGCAGTAGGCGGCGGGCTTGATTTTTTAGTCTCAAGCAAGAGAAACGAAAGTTTGACAAGAAGCGGTTTAAACTGCCGAATCCCTAACTTTTATTGCTTCTTCCGACGGACATCGGACTGATGACGTTGGACAGAAAGCTCGGGGGAACAGCACCAATGACTAATAACTAATGACTAACAACTAACAACTAACAATTAACAACTAACAAATGAGGGCGGCCACGCACCATCCACCGCCCCTACCAACTAACAACTAACAAATAACAATTAACAATTAACAACTAAGAGGGCGGGCACCCAACTAACAACTAACAACTAACAACTAACAACTAATGACTAATGACTAATGACTAATGACTAATGACTAACAACTAATGACTAATGACTAATGACTAATGACTTATTATGTATCAAGCAAAGCGAGGCAAAATCTGTGCTGGCGAAGACTGTAGAAGCGGAATCTCGATCGCAAATTCGGTTCCTTTTCCCGGTTCCGAAACGCACTTCAATTCGCCGCCGTGTTGGTTGACAACAACTTCATAGCTAATCGATAGTCCCAAACCAGTTCCTTTACCGACCGGCTTCGTAGTAAAGAAAGGGTCAAACAACCGCTTCCGAACAGCTTCTGTCATTCCCGGGCCGTTGTCAAAAATTCTAATTATTACCTTTTTTTCCTCGGTTAATTCCGTGCATATCCGAATAGTAGGAGTTAGGTAAGTAGAGTTATTAATTGAGGATGTAGTGTTTGTTTTGTAATGACTTGGCTCGCATACTTGCGAAGAGTGATGGCTTTTTTTTTCAAAATTTTCGTGTTTGTTACACTCAACTATAGCGTAAATAGCATTAACTAAAATATTCATAAATACCTGATTTAGCTGTCCGGGATAGCACTGCACCAGCGGCAAATCGCTGTATTCTTTATGAATGGCGATCGCCTCCTGGCCCGGTTTGCCTTTAAGCTGGCTTTGCAAAAGCATAATCGTGTTGTTGATACCGTCGTGAATGTTGACCAGCTTCATTTCGGCCTCGTCTAACCGGCAAAAATTCCGCAGCGACAAAACGATATCGCGCACTCTTTCTGCACCTTGCTGCATGGAATTTAATACTTTCGGCAAATCTTCCAGCAAATAATCGAGTTCGATTTTTGCTGATTCCGCTTCAATGGCTGGGATGGATTCGGAACTGTGCTGCTGGTAGAGATAAAGCATCCGTATTAAACATTCAGTATACTCTTTCGCGTGGTGTACATTGCTGTATATAAAGCCGATCGGATTGTTGATTTCGTGAGCTACTCCTGCTACCAACTGCCCCAAAGAAGACATTTTTTCTGTTTGAATTAGTTGAGTTTGAGTGCGCTGAAGTTCCAGCAGAGCAAGTTCGAGCTGTTGGGCTTGATGCCTTAATTGTGCTTGGGATTCGCGCATCGCTACGGTTGCTAACTCGTGAATTTGCAACTGAGAAAGCAGCAATTCGTGCACGTCTAAAAGTTTGTAATTTTCCGGCTCTACCTGCACTACAATGGGTTCGTGGATTAGTTGTGGCGATCGCTCCAAAGACTGCCGGACTGCCGTCATAATTGAGGTTTCGCGATCGAGAACCAACATATCAGTTTTAGTAAAGCGGTAGAGTATCAACAAAGGCTGTTGAGAAAATAACTCCAAACTGTAGGGGCGGCTCATATGTTCAAAAAAACGCCGGCGCGAAATCATCCCTATAAACTTTCCTTGCTGAGTGATGATAATGCCGGGAAGTAAAGGGTTTGCTTGAAAAATTTGAGAAACTTCGTCACCCACACAGTCAGACTCTAGAAGAAAATCGTACAGAGTTAATTCTTGTAGAGTCGATCGCAAACCAAGCGGCGATTTAAGGGGACTCAACCCGTCAGTTTCATACACTGCTCCCTCCTTTGGTAATTGGCAGTTGTGGTTGGCTGCTGGAGTATTGCGTACTATTTGCACTGCATTTTATACTCTTTTTATAGTTGGGCAATCAACTCTACTCGGCTCGATCGCATATAGTTAATTCAGCAAGATTTTTTTTTTGCTTAAATCGCCCTAATTTCACCCGAAACGATATTGCAGGTTAGATTAATTTAACAGCAGACACCCCTTTGAAACCTGACTGTAGCAATTCTAAATCAATTTAAATAAGTGTTTCCCAGGAAGAGCCAGAGAACTGATGTCACTCGCTGCATTGCCTCGGGACGCAATTGGGTAGGCTTTTCCTCGCTCCAGAAGCGTTACTTTCGCTCGAACTGGTAACGAGTAGTCCTACAAATCCTGCAAGGATTACTATATTTAGTAAATTTCATCTATCCAAGATTCGACTAACCAGAATATAGCAGTTATAACTACCTTTAATTTTTCATATAGTTAAAGGTAGTTCAGATTGATAGACATCCGCGACCCGATCCCGAAAATTGCCTATTACCCCTTACTGAAAATTATATGACAATCAGACAAGAGTAGCGACAAATCGAGAGCCGATCGCCCGCCGTGACAATTCAAGTAAAACCCGTTGCGGAGAATTGCCAAGAAATATCAACAGTCATTTGGTTTCGCACAAATGCCGATCGCTCTCAACACCGGGATTGTATCGCAGGTAGTCTTCCAGCCAGCCACAGCCGACTGCGACCAATTTGTCAAGTTCCACAGATTCTACTTTAGCAGGCTCAAGAGTCCAAAGCTTCACCGACGCACCTTTGCCGGCAGATGCTAAAGTTGTGCGATCGCCACGAAAACTCACACTCCATACATCCGCTCGATTTCCCTGAAAAATCTGCAGCAAAGTACCATCTCGCCGCCAAACTCTCACATTACCGTCCGTGCTGCCCCCTGCGATCGACTTGCTGTCGGCGCTCCAAGCAACAGATCCCAAACCTGCGGTAGAATCGGCTATAGTTTGGAGCAACTTGCCATCGGTGTTCCAGAGTTTCACAGTCCAATCGTGACTCGCCGAAGCAATCATCTCGCCGTCGGGAGAAAAATTGCAGCCCCAAACTTCAACTCCAGGTCCCAAAAGAGTTTTCTTAACTCGAAACTCTGTTTTCCCGCTGCGTTTCCAAAGTTTCACAGTTCGATCCTGACTGGTGGAAACCAAAAGATTGCCGTCGGGACTGAACCTGACTGATGTTACCGGTCTAGTATGTCCTGTTAAAGTCTGCAGCAAAACGCCGCCTGCACTCCAAATCTTAACAGTGCGATCGGAACTTGCACTAGCAATTAGCTGAGAATCAGGACTAAAACTCGCACTCCAAACTAAATCTTCACGTCCTTTCAAAATTTGCTGCAAAGTTCCGTATCTGCGCCAAATTCTGACAGTTTTATCAAAACTTGTAGAAGCAATTAACTGACTGTCTGGACTGAAAACCACCTCAGTAATTGACTTGCTGTGTCCCGGCAAACTCAAAATTAACTTACCGTTCGGCTGAAAAACTTTCACCATAAAATTGTCACTCGCACTCGCAATCAACTTGCCATCCTGGCTGAAATCAACCCTGTGTCCGTTAAAAAAATGATTGCGTTCTCGGACTGCAGTGAACGTTGGGTGCAGTATATTAACCGTATCTGTTTTTAGCGCTGGAGAAACTTCTATTTACGGCAATTTTTTGGCGCTGCTGACGGCTGCGATTAAAGCTCCTAGCTGGAGAAGTTGAGGGAGAAGTTGAGGGAGAGAATGCTGTCAATTTCGTCGATAAAAATGACGCTCGGACGATCGCTCGCAGGAAGCAATACTTGTTCGATAAATTCATTTAATCGGAGGACTGGCGGCAAATGTTCTCGCTCGCGCCACCAATTCCTGACATTCATTTTTATTTTTAAGCTGTGGGCGAGAGTAGCTGTAAAGCCCGCATACCACTGGAGGGGAGTTATTTAGGCGGTGCCAATTCCCGTGATGTCAACAAGTGAGCAGGCGGTATTTTCGGCTTGCAAGCGGCGTGCTGTTTGCACCCGCAAACTCGATTTTCCCATTTGCCGCCCGGTGAGCGCGTAGCAAAATTCGCCTGCTTTTAATGCGTCGTAAAGTTCGCGATCTGCCGCTCTGGTGACGTAGGTAGGAGCATTCGCCGGCCAACTTCCGCCAACTTGATATTCAAATTCTGTAGCTGTCAAATCGGACAAGGCCAATAAAGGGGAAGCAGAAGCAATTAATTGTATTTTACCTAACTTTTCCTCAAGTTCAACTTCTCTTTGAGGAATTTGATTTTGTTGGGATAATCGGGCGGTGATAATTACTTCTTTTTTCCCTTGATTTTAGGCAATTCTCATGAGAAACTCTAAGATATTCATGGGATGAATGTCTGGGGGCTGGGTTTTGTTTGGTATCGCCCGCTTGTTAGAGAGAAAGGACATTTGAGGAAAGTAAGCGAGGGTTTCCATGTGCGGTTTGCCAAACGAGATGTGTTAAGTATATAAACGGTGGGGCGATCGCACTTTCAGTACAATGTCACTATTTCAACCTGTACATCCGCTGACTCTCTAATTCTGAGTGGGTGAATATCTCTACAATCCTTTGGCTGTCTGGGTTAGAAGTGTTTTAATGTAGGGGCGCGCCGGCCGGCAATCTGCAGACAGTTAGCGTATTGGCACAAGCCAAGGGGAACGGAGGAGAGTTTGTTGCTTGTTGCTTTTTCCTCTCGGCAGAATCGAGCCACCGGAAGACGGATTTTGGGCGATCGCCCTCAAAGATGAAGAGAAAAAATAGAGCCAGCCGCAGCAATATCAACCAAAAGAATGATTCACAGACAAAAAGTTGCGTGTTATCTTTACTAGATACTTCATATACAAAAATAATTTTACCTAAAAGGAGAGCAAAAAATGGAAACACCTACAGATCGCATACAAGAACCGGTGGGGACAAGAGAACTCGAATCAACACCTGTCTCTAAAACAGTTTCGGCGCAAAAAGTGGCTGAGGTTAACTTTGAAACGACTCCTTTAGAAACACCTGCTTATGCTCAGCAGAAAGTTACCGTCGAAGAGTTGAAGATTAACGGCAACGATTTGGTTGCTAAGGTTAAAGAACTGATTCACGAAGGCAATATCCGCCGCATCATTATCAAAAATGAAGAAGGACGGATTTTGGTAGAAGTCCCTCTGACGGTGGGAGTAGTCGGCGGAGTTATCGGTGCGGCTTTGTTTCCTGTGATTGCAGCAGTAGGTGCGATCGGTGCATTAGTCGCTCACTTGACTATCATCATTGAAAGAACGGATTAAAAAAAATCAGCGGTGAGAAGACCGGGCGGTTTCAACCGCCGTCTTCCTTTGATAAAATTTGGTTGAGGCCGCCGTCTGATCTATACCCTAAGAAACAGCTTGGTGAGCTAGCTTAACTTTCCCTAAAGCCATCTTCCTGCTGTCAAAGAGTTTCATAACTCCCGAAGAAATGGTGTCGATGACATCAGGAGCGCAGTAAGACAGAAACTCTTCCGACGTAATACGCTCTGCAAAAAAATCTTGAGCTTTCTTCAGGAAGTTTTCAGTTTCAGCAAAGCCGATAGATTTGATAATAAAGGTAGCTACGGGGGAGTTTTTAATATCATAGGGAGATTCTTGATTGCGTCCTATTGCTAACAAATCTAAAACCTCTTTTTCTAACTGACTTTCTAAGGGGTAGGCGATTTGTCGGCTGGGCAAATAATCCTCTAGAACCGATGTTTTAAATCCGGGTGCGCGAAGTTCTCCCATCATGGTTGAAAGGGGAATGTCGCGGCCCAAACGGTAGGAAAGAGCTTCTAAGATGGCGATGGTAATTAGTTTGATTCCGAGATAAAGTTTGGCAGCGGCGATATTTTTTCGTGTTTGGGCGATCGTGTAAGCGTAGGTTTCATCGTCCGGTTCTTGCATAAACTGCTGGAAAACGAGTTCGGGTTTGAGGAAGTTTAAAAATCCTTCCATTTTTTGCAGAGACCTGCGATATCCGGCAACAGTATAGGAATTGACATTGCTCAATTCGTGGTTGGTTTCCGGCATTAAGTTCCAGGTATTGTCTAAGAAGTTAGAGGAATTTGGAGAGGCAAAATTCTCTACATCCCGATTTGCTAACCTCACAGAACGCTTGACAATTTCGACAGTTTCGGCATCAGTCCATCCGAAATCAAAATCGCGATTTACAATTACCAACCGCTGGTGCAAAAGTTCGATCGCGCTGAAACCCAAGGGCGAAACCGGACGAAAAGGAATAGTAGCTTCGATGCAGGCGGAGATTTCGGCGATCGTACTAGCTGGCAAAAAAGGCTCTAAAGATTTGGCAGCAATCACGGCGCTCAAAAATTCGTTTTGGCCGCCAAAGGGCGAGAGAGCCTTACCGGGAAGGAACCCAAAGACACTGGCCACAAGCTGATACATGGTATCGTCGGGCAGTTCGGTTTCATCTTTAATAATTAACTGCGATCGCACTTCTTTGACAAAAGGACAAAGGGCGCTGCTAATATTGAAACTTACGCCCTGATCGACTTGCACGTACACGAGGTCGTGAAATAGCGCAGCCAGCACCTCTACCGGATCGACTGACCCCCCGACCTCAAAAATATGTTCCGACGTGTGAAAGTAGCGCCAAGGCCCTCTCATGGTTTGAATGATTAACTCAGCTATCTGTTCGAGCTTCGGAATGTCTGCTCGACCTCCCAATTGCTCGATCGACGTGACTAAGCAATCCAAACACCGTTTTTGTTCTCCCAAAAGCTCCATTTACGCACCTCCAGTGCATTCCCTGATTGTCTTGGACGCTTATTGCATGGTATCAAAACACGCTGCGATCGTGCCATTGCTTTTGGCTCAAAAATTTCAGCTCGCGGGAGAGAGTCCGAGTCCGAGAGAGTCCGAGGGGGAGAGTCCGAGAGTGCCAGGGGGATAGTCACAGAGGACAGGGGAAAGGGGGAAACAGGCGAATTAAAAAATTAAAGTTTGGCGGCGAATGACCAAGTATGGCGATCGGTATCATGAGTAACAGGAGATTCGATCGGTGAGTTAATAACCGCCAATTGGCGAAATCTCAAAAAAAATCAAATTTCTAATAGCAATTATCAAAACTCGTGCAACAGTATTGGTAGAGTTGGTCGTACAAAGACAGCTTTGCACCTCAGATTATTTCTATTCAATATTGCTACACAACAATTGTCGGATTTGTTTTCACCAGCCCGGAGAGCGCTGGTGCGACTCTGTGAGATTGTCGATGGTGAGGGGAGGGATTGATAGCAAGGGACGCGCCCTGCAGGCTCAAAAAAATCGACTTTCCCTCCAAAAACTCCCCGATCGAGCGGCCGAGCAAAAACCAAGTTTTTAGCTTCCGGGCCCAGCGATCGATTTTCACCTTTTAGAGAGATGCAAAAAGTCGCCCGATCGCTACACTATTAACTAGGAACTCAGCAATTTGGGAGACTAGGCGGCGTGAAATTCGTGTCCGACCCGCGAATAACAGTCAAAATCAGCAAAATGAACGAGCGGGTGCGGTGGCAAGAACAGGCGATAGTCGATCGGGCGATCGACCAAACTCGGATTGTTTTAGAAACTCAAACCAGCGACTCTCCAGAATTTTCATTTTTAGTCGCAGGGGACAGCGGCACGAGCAACCACCGCGGCCACAACCCGCAGCGGCAGATTGCCCAGCAAATGCTCTCGCAGCGGGAAACTTGCCGTTTCCTCCTCCACACGGGGGATGTAGTTTATCTCGTCGGTTCCAGCGAATATTACTTGCAAAACTTTATTCGCCCCTACCGAGAATTTATCGTCGGCGGCGAGCATCCCTCTCGGATTGCTTACGATCGCATGGTGTTTAACTTTCCGTTTTTGCCAGTACCGGGAAACCACGACTATTACGACTTGCCCGTAGTCTACGGCCTGCTGTCGGCAACAGCTTTGCCCCTGCGGAAGCTGTTGGGTAGCAAGTTGGATCTCGATGTCGGCTGGCACGGTTCCGATCGCGGAAATGCCTACGCCAAAGCATTTCTCGACTACCTGAGGGCTCACAAATTGCCGGGAGAACTCGATCGCCACCTAGACACCCACTACACCGCCAGCACCAGCACAGGCCGCTGCATCCGCTACCAACCCGGAGGCTTTACCCGCTTACCCAACCGCTATTACACCTTCCGCAGCGGCGGCATCGACTTCTTCGCCCTCGACTCCAATACATTCAACGAACCCTTGCCGCTGCCGAAAACCAAACAAGGCGACATTCGCCGCCGGAATTTGGAAATCGAGCGCCAGCAGTTGGAACAAGAAAAATTAGCAATGCTGGAAATGTGCGATCGGCTAAACCCCCAAATTCCAGAAGAAGCCGAACAGCTAGACGACTTGAGCGCCAAATTAGCGCAAGTTGACGAAATGCTGATGGATATTGACAAACAACTGTCGCCCGACAAAACAGCCACCGATGTCGAACAGCTCGAATGGCTCGAAAGGCGACTGATTGACTCTTGGCGCGATTCAGACGTGCGGGGGCGGGTAATTTACCTGCACCATCCCCCCTACGTAACCGAGGCGACAAAGTGGAATCAAGCTCAAACTTTGGCCGTGCGGTTGCGGTTGCGCGAGGTACTCGACGGGGTGCGCGATGCAGTTGGAGAAGTGGCGCGGGGTCGTCCGCTAGTAGATTTGGTGCTGACCGGCCACGCCCACTGTCTGGAACACCTGAAGACTGGGGATACCGGACACGGCGACTCTGGGATTAATTGGATTGTTTGCGGGGGAAGCGGTCACAGCCTGCGCCGCCAGCGCCCGGAAGGCCCGGTGTTGGAGGAACCATCGAGTCCTGAAGCTTATCGATTGGGGCGCGAACCGGGTGTCAAAACCGCCGGCCGGCGGGTAGCGGAATCTTTGCTATTTGTCGGCCGCAGCGGTCAAGGTTCCCACAAACGCCGTCCTTATTCGTGTTTGCGGATTGATGTTCTTGACGGGACTCCCCCCAAGTTCCGAGTCACACCTTTGGTTGTGGAACGATTTGAGGGCAAATGGCAGGATATCGCGATCGAACCTTTTGTGATTTAACTTCGTTTCTACGTTTGATCGTTCCGACTTGGGTGCTCAGACTTTTATGAAAAACTGAGTCCGAACGATCGAACTAATTGCATTGTTGGCGATCGGGATCGAGTTTTGCCGAAGCAAAAAACTTAATTCCTAAGTTGGAAACTCGCAAAATTCTGTCTCGCACGGGAAAATTTTTAATCTTTTCACTCAACTTAATTCAGGAGAAAAATTCAATGATTGCCAACTTAACCGCCACCGGTTGGGAAATTATTTATCACCGCGCCCACGCTTTGCTCGCCGCCCAAATTGGCGGACAGTGGAAGCGCTCGAAATCTCCGATTCGCCTCTACGAAACCATAGCCGCGATTTCCCACCACGACGATTTAGAAAAAGAGTGGGAAGAACATATTTTGACTCAAGCCGGCGCGCCCTTTGATTTTACCTTGGACACAGAAACTTCAGTGCCTAAAATGAAAGGATTGACTGAGACTTCTATATATCGGGGGCGGTGGGTAGCAATGTTGACTTCCATGCACATGAGCTATCTGAATGAAGGAAAGCGGGGAGAGTCGAAGGAACTAAACGATTTTTTGGACGAACAACTCGCCAACCAAAAAAAATGGCGCGAGGAGTTGAAGATTTCTAAAGAAGAGGCAGAATCAGCCTATGCTTTTTTCCAGTGGTGCGATCGGCTATCATTAATTCTGTGCAGCCGCGAGTTACCCGCCGGAGAACGAGCTTTAGAAATTAGTGTCGGCCCCGACGGAAAACGCTACGATATTCTACAGCACAGCAACGAACTCGTAACTGTAACTCCTTGGCCTTTTGAAGACGATAAGTTTACGGTAAACGTCGAAGCGTGCCGCTTAGATAAAGTCAAGTTTGACAGCAATGAGGAAATTAAAGAAGCGCTGGCAAAAGCTCCGCGCGAAGTGTTAGAATGGACTTTTGTCAAGTCTTAATCAAACCTTTGAAAAATAGGTGAGGTTTGTTTTCGGAGTTGCTCGTTACCAGGAAGAGCCTGGTAATGCAGATGCTTTGGCTCTGCCTCCTTCGATATGGCAACTTACAGGAGAGAAGACTGTAGAAGTTGTTTGAGTTATTAATTTTTCGATCCTAAGAGCGATTTAGGGGGTCGAAACTTCGATACAAACGGAAAAACGATGATTTCAGTTCAGCCATTACCTATTACCAATTACTGATTATCAACTATGAAACGTTCAGCCTGCCTAATCTTTAATCCCGTCGCCGGCAACAGAGACCCAGACCAAGATTTAGCGATAATTCAGGATATTTTAGAGCCGTTTATTGACTTAGATATTGTGCTGACAACGCCAGAAATAGACGCAGATCGACTCGCCCGCGAAGCAGTTGCTAGGGGAGTTGACGAAATTATTGCTTGCGGGGGCGACGGCACACTATCAGCAGTTGCTGGGGCGATTGTCGGCACAAATATTCCTTTAGGAATTATTTCGCGGGGAACTGCAAATGCTTTTGCTAATGCTTTAGAGCTTCCGAATACAATTGAAGCAGCCTGCGAAACTATTTTGGGTGGGTTGAGGCGGGTGGTGGATGCGGCGACTTGCAACGGTGAAATGCCGATGGTTTTGTTAGCTGGCGTGGGTTTTGAGGCGGAAACTGTGGAATTAGCCGATCGCGATATGAAGAATCGCTGGGGAATGCTGGCTTACATTCTGTCGGGAATTAGACAGTTAAACAATCTAGAAAGATTTGAAGCCCAAATCGAGACAGAAGATAAAATCGTCAGCGTTACTGCTGTAGCCGTCACGGTGGCGAATGCAGCGCCGCCTACTTCGATTTTAGCTCAAGGCCCGGCGGGGATTATTTTTGATGACGGCTTGCTGGATGTGACGCTGGTTGCGCCTGAAAATAAAGCTGGGGCGATCGCAGCTTCTTATCACCTATTGCAAACAGCTTTGACCGGCAATCCGAGCGATCGGGACGACATCGGTTATTTGCGCGCCAAAAAGGTAAAAATTACTACCGATCCGCCTCAGAAAGTAGTTGTAGACGGTGAGATTTTCGGCATGACTCCGATTACTATTGAGTGCGTTCCCGGAGGTTTAACTATTTTTGTACCGCGAGTTGAAGAACAGCAAGCAGTGGAAAAACTCACCGGTTTAGCAGATATCGAAGTTACATTGAAGTAGCTTTTCGACAAATCAATTCCGGCGGTTATAAACCAGGTTTGCATAAATCAATTCCGGCGGTTATAAACCGCGTCTACACAAACAAAGTCCGCCTGCGCGGACTGGGAGCAAGATCGCATGGGCGGTCTTTTGTTTTTAGGCTTCTAAAATTTGGCGAATCCGGCGCTCTAAACGTTCGAGGTCGAGTCCGCCTTCATCGCGGCTGATGCGGCGCACAGTGACGTTAACGTTGCTCAAATCTGCGAGCAAATCTTGCAGGATTTCTTGTTGCTGGCGAGCTTGAGTTATTTCGCGCGGTTCTTGCACCAAATCGCGGACGATCGTATCTTCCGCGCGCGAAGCAACGATCGGGTCAGCTTCGCCGTCTACGTGCACGAAAGTCCGCCGTCCCGGCCCCCGTTCTTCTTCGATTGGTATTACTGCTGTTACGCGATCGGAGCGTACATATTTACCAAATCCCAGGTGGACTAGCACTGATGATTGTATTTTCATAGATAGCAAAATTTATTTGCAAGTTATCTATATTTTAGCTTTTACATTCAGGATATAACAACTAATATGACCGTTAATTTTACCACAAAATATGTCGGCTTTTCCTCTGTTTTATTATTGTCATTTTTAGTAAAATCTGCTAAGCTAATTAACTGAATAGAACCTAGGCACGGGCAGTCACAAACCGGGGTTTTTCCAAAAATATTTCGTTCCAGCCAGCAGAATCTGTAAAAATCCGGTTTCTTTTGCCGGAGTGCGTAACTCCTGTTAACATATAATTACAGCAGTTTGCTGCCGCAACACATTTCAGGGACACAGCCTACCGATTCTAGATTTGAGCATTACTTCCACGGAAAAACAGGAAAGCCTAAATCATGCTAATTAGTCTCGACTTAGTTATCAGCCTCCTGACGGCAATTCCCTTCGGCACCGTCAAAGACAAGCTTCAACGGAACGAAGCTGTCATCAAATTATTAAAAAGATTCAACCTCGATCCCGATGCGCCGCCAGCAGATTTTAGCGGAGTTTATGTTTATACTTTAGTAGAATACGGCGCAGGCAAACCCAAACAAATTTTAGAACTGTTTCGCCAAAAAGAAATTGAATCAGCATTTCGCAAAGCCTTCGAGTCCGATAGCCCAGCCATTTTAATTAAAGCTGGTGAAGATTATCTCAACGAGTCTGCTTTGGGCAAAGAACTTCGAGATTTAGGGATTGACCCCAGACGGGAATTCATGGCTTTTGCGGCCGTGTTTATGGAAGTCGCAAAGCGGACGCGGACGCTGGGTGATGTGATGGTGGGAAATGCGATCGCCTCTTTGCAAAAACGCCTATGTATGGTAATGGATCGCATCGAACGCCTTCCCACGCTGGAAGGAATTCGCACCGAATTTGCGCGACTGGAATCTGAAGATTATCCCGCACTTCCCGCAGCATCAACGAATATTCAAAAGTCTCAAGCTTTTATTTTATCACAACAAGTTCGCGGGTGGTTTGAAACATTAAGTTATAAGTTTGAAACCTATCAAATCTCGGAGGATAACTATTTTGAATGGATTATCAATGTTCCTGTCAGACGCAATCGGTACGATCGCATTTTAGTGCGCGGAATTGCCGGAGAAGCGGGACTCAAGGACATTTCGGCCTTGCGCGAGTCGGTGGAAAAACAGCGCACCGATGAAGGCTGGTTAGTTACCGCCCGCCGCATCAGTCGCGCCGCGCGGGATGAAGTAGAGAAACCAGAAAATCATAATTTAGCTTGCTATACCTTCGATGAATTACTCGACCAAGATGCCGATTTTACCGCTTATCTCGATTGGCTAGAAACAGAAATTACTAGCCGAGAAATTAATACTAAATACGTGCCGCTAGCTTGTACGAAAGAAGAAATTGACCCCGATACTCACCGCAAGATAGGCGTGAGTCATTATGACGGGCGAGATGGCTGGATCGAAGGTTATATTGATTTGTGGTTGAATGACCCAGTAAAAGAACATATTTCAGTTTTAGGAGAATTTGGAACGGGGAAAACTTGGTTTGCGATGCACTATGCTTGGATGGCACTGCAACGCTACCGATATGCTCAAAAGCGCGGCTTGGAACGCCCGCGTTTGCCGTTAGTAATTCCGCTGCGAGATTACGCGAAAGCCGTTAGTGTGGAGTCGCTATTTTCTGAGTTTTTCTTTCGGAAACACGAGATACCTTTGGCGGGTTATTCTGCCTTTGAACAACTGAATCGCATGGGTAAGTTTCTGTTGATTTTCGATGGTTTTGATGAAATGGCCGCTAAGTGCGATCGGCAAGAAACCATCAACAACTTCTGGGAACTAGCAAAAACCGTCGTTCCCGGCGCAAAAGTCATCCTCACTTGCCGTACCGAACACTTTCCTGAAGGCAAGGAAGGACGGGCATTGTTCAATGCAGAACTGCAAGCATCAACAACCATTTTAACAGGCGAAACTCCCCAATTTGAAGTCTTAGAATTAGAGAAATTTAACGACGAACAAATTGGGCAAGCGCTGTCATTTCAAACAGAAGCGGCGACAGTAGAAAAAGTGATGGGAAACCCGCAGTTATTGGATTTAGCGCGTCGCCCGGTGATGACCGAGTTAATTTTGGAAGCATTGCCCGATATTGAAGCTGGAAAACCAGTCGATATGTCGCGGATCTATCTGTATGCGGTGCGGCGGAAGATAGAGAGAGATATCACAGCCGAACGCACTTTTACTTCCCTAGCAGATAAGCTTTACTTTTTGTGCGAACTGTCTTGGGAAATGCTGTCTACCGACCAAATGAGTATCAATTATCGCGGTTTTCCCGATCGCATTCGCAGCCTGTTTGGTTCCGTCGTGCAAGAGGAAAAAGACTTAGACCACTGGCACTACGACATGATGGGTCAAACGATGCTAATCCGCAATGCAGATGGGGATTATACTCCGGCGCACCGTTCGTTATTAGAGTTTTTTGTCGCTTATAAATTTGCGGCGGAATTGGGAGTTTTGGCGGCAGATTTTACCGAATTAGTTGCGCCGGAACAGTCTTGTTTAGATGCTAATGCAGCGCCTCAAAAATATGCTTGGTCTAATTATTGTCGATTGCAATCCCAGAAGAGAAATAAGGGTGAACTTATCGCAGCTTTGCAGGGATTTGTTGCTGAAGATTTAGGGCAACTCCGTCAGAGTTTCGGACACGGGCCGCTGACAAAAGCAGTGATGGATTTGTTGTTACCAATGGTAGGGGCGGTGTCCTCGTGCCGGCCCTGCCTCGATGTAGGGGCAGCTACGGAGAAATTATTGGAAATTGTGGAAGCAACGCGGGGGAAAACTGAAAGTGAGGTAGGTTATGTAGGAGGGAATGCGGCGACGCTGTTGGTGAAAATCGATCGCACTGCGTTAGAAACAAAAGACCTTTCTCATGCCGTTATTTTAGGTGCTGATTTTACAAACGCTAGCTTGCGTAGTGTCAATTTTGGTGAAGCGAATTTGGCTAGTTCTGCTTTTACTAAAATCTTCAGCAGTGTTCGGTCAGTAATATTTAGCCCTGATGGCAAACTGTTAGCTACAGGTGATACTGATGGCATAGTTCGCTTGTGGGAAGCTAGCAGTTGCAGAGAAATATTGACCTGTAAAGGACATACCAACGTGGTGGAGTCAGTCGCCTTCAGTCCTGACGGTAAGATACTTGCTAGCGGGAGTTATGAAAATATAATCAAGTTATGGGATGTCAAGACTGGTGAATGTTTAAAAGTTTTGCAGGGACATACCGGATCGGTAATGTCAGTCACCTTCAATCCTGATGGAAATATACTCGCTAGCGGGAGTTTTGATGGCGCGATCAGGTTATGGGATATTCACACGGGTGAATGCTGTAAAATTTTGCAAGACCATACTAAAGTTGTATTTTCAGTGGCTTTCCATCCTGCTGGTGAGATGTTAGCCAGTGGAAGCGGCGACACAACAGTAAGGCTGTGGAATGTCAGTACTGGTGAATGCCTCAAAATTTTGTACGGTCATACTAAAAACGTGTTTTCAGTAGCTTTCCATCCTGCGGGTGAAATACTTGCTAGTGGCAGCAGCGAAAAAACAGTGAAACTGTGGGATATCAGTAGCGGTGAATGTCTCAAAACTTTGGAGGGACATGGCGATCGAGTACGGTCAATAGCCTTCAGTCCTTCGGGCGAAATACTCGCAAGTGGAAGTCACGATCGAACTGCAAAGCTGTGGGATATCCGCACTGGAAAATGCTTGAATACTTTGCAAGGACATAGCAATCAAGTAGGGTCAGTCGCCTTCAGTCCAAACGGTGAAATACTTGTTAGCGGTAGTTACGATAAAACGCTGAGGCTGTGGGATATCGACAGCGGTGAATGCTTGAATACACTGCAAGGGCATCGCAATCAAGTAATATCGATCGCCTTCAGTCCAAACGGTAAAATACTTGCTAGCGGCGATGACGAACAAACTGTCAAGCTGTGGGATGTCAGCAGTGGTAAGTGCCTCCAAATTTTGCACGGACACCTCGATCGGGTAAACTTAGTTGCCTTCAATCCTTCGGGTCAAATACTTGCCAGCGCTAGTTATGACCAAACACTGAAACTGTGGGATATTCGCAGTGGTGAATGCCTTCATACTTTGCCAGAATTTGGCAATGAAACACGATCGATCGCCTTCAGTCCAAATGGTGAAATACTTGCGAGTGCAGGTTATGACCAAACGGTGAGGCTGTGGGATATCGGTACTGGCGAATGCCTTAAAACGTTGCACGGACATAACAATTATGTATACTCGGCTGCTTTCAGTCCTTTGGGCGAGATATTTGCCAGTGAAGGTTTTGACGGAACGGTGAGGATGTGGGATATCCATACTGGTGAATGCCTCCAAATATTGCAGGGGCATACGGATTGGGTACGCGCGATCGCCTTTAGCCAGAACGGTGAAATACTTGCCACTGGAAGTATCGATCGAACAATTAGACTATGGGATGTTCGCAGTGGTGAATGCCTCCAAATCTTACAGGGGCATACTGATTGGATACGTTCAGTTGCCTTTAGTTCTTCTAGTGAAATAGTTGTTAGTGGAAGTGTCGATGGAACGGTAAGACTATGGGATATCAGTACAGGTGAATGTCTCAAAATTTTGCAAGATCATACCAGTAGAATTAACTCTGTTGCCTTCAGTTCAAATGGAAAAATTATTGCTGCTTGCAGTCGGGATGGCACAATTAGACTTTGGGATATTGAGACTGGTGAGTGCCTCAAAATACTCAAAAGTGACAGACCTTATGAAAACATGAATATCACGGGTGTTACGGGTTTAACGGAAGTTGAAAAAGCCACGCTCAAAGCTTTAGGGGCTGTTGAAAATTAATCATCGCCAAGGAGGAAGTATGCAGTCAGCAATACGGATTACAACATTGATATTACCCATATTTAGGACACGGCAGTGCCGTGTCCCTACAATTAACCGGGCGATGGTTACATCCTAGATAGCGATGGCGGGCGAGCCTTCGCCCGTGCTACGATTATTTTGGGGTAGGGAAACGGCACTGCCGTGTCCTCCGTTACTAAAATATAAATTGAACCACCCGGAGGAAAAACTATGAATACTGCGAGATTATCGATCGCGGATGACTACCAAACAGTCATATTACCCAAAGAATTTCATTTGGCAGGAAATGAAGTGTATGTCAAAAAAATAGGAGATGTTCTTGTCCTAATCTCCAAAGAAAATCCTTGGAAAACTTTTTTTGATAGTTTAAGTATGTTTTCTGACGACTTTATGCTAGTCAGGGATCAGCTTCCTTTGGAGACGAGAGAGGCTTTTGAATGAGATTTTTACTAGATACTAATATCTGCATCTACATCATCAAGCGCAAACCACAAAAAGTATTCGATAAATTCCAAACACTTGAAATTTTTGATATTGGCATTTCATCTGTTACTATTGCCGAACTTGAGTATGGAGTTTACAAAAGTCAGCGTCAAGAACAAAATCGGGCTGCACTCACTCAGTTTTTAATAACTTTACCAATAGTTCCTTTTGATGAAAGAAGCACCCAAACTTATGGACAAATTAGAGCAGGATTAGAACGTCAAGGTATTGTCCTAGGCCCAATGGATTTGCTAATCGCATCCCAAGCAATCAGTTTGGGGCTGACACTCGTGACGAATAATGTTAGAGAATTGTCGCGTATCCCAGGATTAACCTTAGAAAATTGGGTTGATTAGCGATTCTATTTTGCCTTGTGCTGTAAACCATCGTAGGGGTGAAGCATTCGGGCGAAAATCTCATACAAAAAGCCGAGTTCAAATATCGGAATGCTTCGCCCAAAGTCCACAAACAAACCCCATGAAATGTAGCCTACTGACTAAACTGTTGAGCGTAGTAGCCAGCATATCGAGATCCCTTTTCCAGCAATTCCTCGTGGGTGCCCGATTCCACAATTCTGCCTTTTTCTAGAACTAAAATGCGATCGGCTCTGCGGACAGTAGCCAAGCGGTGCGCGATAATAAACACAGTGCGATCGCGCATCAATCTTTCCAGGGCTTCCTGCACTAAACCTTCAGATTCCGAATCCAGCGCCGATGTAGCTTCATCGAGAATCAAAATTCTGGGAGCGAGCAGAACCGCACGGGCGATCGCAATTCTTTGTTTTTGTCCGCCAGACAAATTTACACCCCTTTCTCCAACCCAAGTTTGATAACCGTCGGGAAACTCAGTAATGAATTGATGGGCGTTAGCAATTTGTGCCGCTTTTTCCACATCTTTTAGTTCATAATAAGATTGACCAAAAGCAATATTTTGAGCAATCGTACCCGAAAAAAGAATTGTTTCCTGCGGTACAATTCCGATTTGCCGGCGCAGAGTATTTAAGGTGACATCTTGAATATCAATACCGTCAATTAAAATCTGTCCCGCTTGCGGATCGTAAAATCTCGGTAACAAATTTACTAAGGTAGTTTTCCCGGAACCGGATGCGCCCACAAGGGCGATCATTTCTCCCGGAAGCACCAGCAAACTCATATTTTGCAAAATCGGTGTTTCCGAATTATAGGCAAAATTAATGTTGCGATATTCGACTTTACCTGTAACGCGGGGAAGTTCGATCGCCCCTGGCTTTTCGACGACTGCGGGTTGAATGGCTAAAAGTTCAAAAATGCGATCGCTAGAAGCTTCTCCCTGCTTAAAATCGCCGTAATTTGCAGTTGTAATGGCGATCGGGTCAATTAACAGTGCCACCCCTGCGATATAACTGATAAATTGAGTACCTGTGAGGTTTCCTTGAGCTATTTGCCAACCTCCTAGGAAAAACAGCAAAATCACGCTCATCGCTTCCAGAAAGCCAACTACAACGAACTGAAGCGCTTTTACTCTTTCCGACAAATACTTAGCGCGGCGGTTTTGTTCTGCTTCTTCCCCAAAGCGAGCAATTTCGTAATCTTCAGCCACAAATGCTTTAATTAAACGAATGCCGCTGAATACTTCTGTCAGCAAAGCGGATAAATCAGAAATGCGATTTTGACTTTGCCGCGAGTAACTCAGCAATCTTTCGCCAAACCAGCCAATTAAGATAGCCATCAGCGGTGCGATAATTAATGCTCCTAAAGTTAATTGCCAGTTGAGATAAATCATATATCCCAAAACGGCAATTAGCTGCAAAACACAAGGAATAAACTGATGGAAAAATTTATTTACGACTTCGCCAATGCGGTCAATATCTTCGGTGAGGCGATAGGATAAATCTCCGGTTTTGGCAGTTTCAAAGTAGCCAATATTGAGTTTTTGGAGGTGTGCGTAAACTTTTTTACGGATTTCTAAAGCAATAGTCAAAGCTGCTTTAGCCATCAGCGTATCTTGACCGTACTGGGCCGTACCGCGCATCAGAAATATAACGGCGCTGAGTGCCGCAATTTGACCGAATCCTTGTAAATCTCCTTTTCCTATAAATTTGGCTGTTTCGCCAACCAGCCACGCGATAATTGGCCAAAATATGGTAAATACTACGGTACAAGCTAATGCTTTACCGATAGTTTGTTTTTGGGGACGGAGGTAAGGTAAAATTTGCCAGTATGTCGATCGAGTTTTCAAGATATTTTGCCCTCGCAAATTCTGTTTTTAGAGATATCTGAGCCAGAATATGATATCAGCGATCGGGCAAATCGCCACAATCATTCTAAAGCATCTGCATAAGTCGCCTGCACCTTAGCCCCTGCGACAACTGCACCCCTAAAAGTAGCGGACTCTCCGGGTGCAACAGTAACTGGTAGAGCGTCAATAAATCCGTTATCAATTAAATTACCCGATTCGTCCAAAACTTCATAATTGACTTTCACATTCTTGATTGTTTTGCAGCCTTGATTGACCACTTTACCGCTGAAAAAACTGCCGTCATAATTAACCGCCGCAATTGATAATTTTGCAGCAATATTGGAACCACTAATGCAAGTTTGGGCAGTTTCCGAATTTAGTGATTTTTCGCAGAGTTTGCCCAAATCTACTGTTTTGCCGTCGGGAGTTTTCATGTAGCAAAATGGCTCGTCAATTTGTGAAATTTGAATTTTGGTATTTGTAGAATCTGCCAGCAAAGGGCTAGCTGAGAGTGGCGAGATTAGCAAGGTTGATAAGGCTAGTGTAAAATGTAATATTTTCATATTTTTTCTCATATCCAGACGGCGGTTGAAACCGCACCTACAAAAACAAAGTCTACCTTTGCGAACTGAATAAAATAACGCAAAACATAATTTTAATCGCCCTTCATTCAACCCCCTATATAAGCTGGCTTTGTTTGTAAAAATGCGGTTTCAACTGCCGTCTTATCTTACAGTATGTTATAATAAAATATCAAATTTTAGAAATAAAGTCATGGTCGCGACTCAAGATTACCCAAAACAAAAAACGGTAGCAATGACCGTAACTTGGGAGAAGTTGCCAGACGACTTCCAATTAGAAGAAAAACCCGTGGAGAATACAGGTCAACCGCTAATTGCCGGAGCACTGCGAGAAATCTTAGAACTGAGAGGATTAATCGGCCCGCTAATGCTGATTGCTAGCAAATTTGGCATTTGCGCTACTGTCAACGGCGAGTTAGTTATTAAAGCACCAGATTGGGTTTATGTACCTTCCGTACTCCCGGTAGAATCGAGAAGAGACCGCAAAAGCTACACCCCAAACTTGGAAGGAGAAATCCCAAGCATTGTGATGGAGTTTTTGTCGGAAACAGACGGCGAGGAATATTCTATTAGACGTACTTTTCCTCCCGGAAAGTGGTTTTTTTACGAACAAATTCTGCAAGTGCCAACTTACATCATTTTCGATCCAGAAAGTGGATTGTTGGAGGTCTATCGTTTGCAAAATGGCAATTACAAACTCGAATTTCCTGATGAAGAAGGTCGCCATTGGATAGCAGATTTTGGTTTGTATTTGGGAACTTGGCGGGGGGAAAAAGAACAGCGTACTGGTTATTGGTTGCGCTGGTGGGATGAAGCAGGAAATCTGCTTCTCTGGGGTGTAGAACAGATAGCAGCGGAACGACAACGGGTCGAACTCGAACGCGAACGGGCCGATCGCGAATGCGAACGAGCAGATCGCCTTGCTGAATATTTACGCGCTCAAGGAATTAACCCGGACGAAATTGTTTGATAAATTATCTGTGATATTTGTAGGGTGCGCTGCGGCGCACCTTACGTTATTATCTAATACTCGGATTCCTATTCCTCAGATTCCGGGTTCCGGGAACTTTCCGGCTGGGACGGCGCTGGTTCAAACTGCTCGCACTGCGAGTATTCAAAGCATCAGCAGAACCTGTCAAACCCAAATCTTGTAAAATTTCAAAAGCCGCCCTTTGTCCGGTTTCGCAACCGCCTTCCATATAACCTTGATTTTCCAGCGAAGTGTGTTCTCCGGCAAAATATAAATTGCCAACTCGTTCGCCTTCAACGCCGTACATTTGCGTCCACTGTCCGACTAAATAGCAGGAATAAGAACCTTTAAAAAAGCGTTCTCCTGACCAAAAAGCTCGTACAGCTTTGCCGGTTCGCAAATTACTCACTCCGGGAAAAACTCTTTCAAATTGTCCCAAGAATTGTTTTGCGTGGTCTTCGGGAGTTCCGCTACCGATCGCCAAACCCTGCTTTCCTCCTGTAAAATTAGTAACTAAACCGTTACCAGTAGGAGCAAAAGGCGTAGGTTCCCAGCTATTTTGGAAGCCTAAATCGCTATAAACAGAAGCAGTCGATTGATAGATTTCCCGCCAAATGCGGCTGCGGTAGCCGGTAATTAACTTAGAATTAGTACCGTAACCCAATTGCTCGATCGCCCTGCGCTTTGGTTGCGGCAAAGGTACGTTAATTTTAACGTCTCGCAGAGTGCTAAACGGCAAAGTTAACAAAACTCGCTCGTAAATGCGCTCAAAGGCACTTTGTCCCGATCGCAAATTTACCCGATAGCGGCCGTCCGGTAACAGAGTAATCGCTTCCAAAACCGTGCCCGCCTCGATTGAATCAGACAATTGACCCGCTAAACGGTTGACAATTTGACTGTTACCGCCTTCAATTTGATAGCGCTGGTCGCTGTTGCCGAACAATTCCAAACTGTTAGGTTCAGAACCGATTAAAAACAGCAGGTTTAACGCCGACTGTTCCTCGGCATCTCTGCCGTATTCCGTGATGTAAGCAATGCGGAGCAACTGCCGAACAATCGTGCTAGTATCAGCTCCATCGAGATATTGAGCGATCGAAATATTGTCCAATCTTTCCGCAGCTTCCGTAAAATCTTGATAGCTAAAGTTATCGCCCACCGCCTGCCAATCAGCACTAATTTTAGTGGCTAGCGGCGCAAAATCTGCGATTAATTGTTCTTGAGAAAAGCGTCGCCCATCCAAGAAAAAAGTATCCTTCACCAATCCCCGCTGCACGCCAAGTAAGTCGATCGCCTGCAAACCCAATTCCGTCGCCAGGGAAATCAAAGTAGTGTGGCCAGTGTCAATATATTCTCCCCCCAAATCGGCAGAAATCAGCGTTCCAGCCACCTTGGAAGCCGTGCGAATCCTCCCCCCCACGCGGTTAGTTGCCTCAATGATATCGGCACGCACGCCCGCTTGACGCAAGCGATAGGCCGCCGTCAAACCCGAAATTCCCGCACCCACAACCAAAATGGGCGATCGTCCGCCTTGTTGAGCAAAAGCTCCCTCCCGAGTAAAAGTCGCAGCAGCAGCAGCACTCGCTACCGCCAAACCCCCGTGCAGCAACTGGCGCCGAGATATGGGAAAATTGGAACTGCGCGAAGTCAGCATCCCCAGTAATTCATCAGCCGGAATGCCCGTTTCCCGAGACTTTTGGGCAATACTCGCAGCGCGGCGCAGCATTGCCATCAGTGCAGATTTAGCCATAATTGAGCCACCCTCACAAAACTTCGGTGTAAACTGGATTGTCAATCGAACTTGATTATGCACTTTCCAGACTAAAGTACAAAGAGATTTTTTTTAATAATGCTAACCCTCAGAACACTGTTCGACAGCAAATTTTATCTCGAAAACAACCCAGATGTCGCCGTAGCAGTTGCCAGGGGCACAGTATCGAGCGCCTTCGATCACTACCGAAAAATTGGCAAATTTGAAAATCGCGATCCCAACGCCCTGTTCGATGCCAGCTATTATTTAGACACTAATACAGACGTAGCAGCATCAGCCAAACTCAACGGCTTTTCAGCCGCCGATCACTTTATCAAATTCGGTCAATTTGAACGACGCAACCCCAACCCGTTATTCGATGTTAGTTTCTATCTAGCAAGCAACCCAGACGTTCAGACAGCAGTACAGACAAATCAATTTACCGCCTTTGAACACTACTTTAAAGTCGGTCAACTTGAAAACCGCAAACCGAGCGCTTTCTTCGATCCCAGCTTTTATCTAGAAAAATATCCGCTGATACAAGCAGCAGTCACCAGCGGCGCAGTTAAAAGTGCGATCGACCACTACATTCAATTCGGCCAACCAGAAGGATTGTTGAGTACACTCCCCGATCCCGCCGACAACTTAAACGCAGCACAAAACCTAGGAATTCTTGGAGAAATTCAAACAGCGAGCGATTTTGTCGGCGCTGCCCAACCAACCGACATTTACAGTTTCATCCTGAATACTCCGAGCCTTTTTAGTGCAACAGTTGACGGTTTGAGTGCAGATATTGATGTAGAATTAATTCAGGATCGGGGCGGCAACGGCGCAGTTGGATTAGAGGATCTTATTGCTTCATCTAACAATTTAGGTACAGCTTCAGAAACAATCGTCAGCAATGGAGCTTTGCCTCCGGGGACTTATTTCCTCCGCGTGTCTCAATTTCAAGGCGATACCAATTACAACTTGAGATTGCTATCCGCTCCCTCAGTAATACCTCCCCAAACTTAAAATATAATTAACGTATATAGCAAGCCTAAATCAGTCAAAAAAAAACCACACTTCTCCTCACTTCTCCACTCTTCCTTCGCGCTCTTTGCGCCTTCGCGGTTCGTAAAAAAAATCTGGTTTACAAATGATTTAGACTTGCTATAAAGCTGACAGCAAAAAAAACGATAGACAATTTGCCCAAGTCTTAATTCGTACTTTCCGGCCCGCCCGGAGAAGGCAAAGATTGAGCCGGTGTTTGAGGCCAATTAGAGCGACTTTTGCTGAGAGTGGCCGATACCAAAGCATAGCCCAAAACAGCAGGCAGGACGATCGCGCTCAGCAACACGATCGCCGCAGCCCAAGTCATCGCATTCGACATCGGGCCGTAATGACTGCGGTAAGGGTCAAAACTTGGTAAATTAGGCCTCGGAGCGTCCCGCAGCGCGATCGGGCGTTTGAACCGCACCCGCCTGTCATCGAGCTTTTCGAGCAAAATCCAGCCAACTTCCGCCTCTTCCCGGCACAGCTTGTGAAAAATCGCCGGATTGCGAAACAAATCCCTGCTAGCCCGGACAATCTTGTACTCCCAAACCGCCAAATCATCAGAATTGCGATCGGATTTAGGATTGCCGTTGGAGCGCGCATTTTCAGGCGCATTAAAATTATCTTCTTGAGATTCGTACCGAGTCAAAACTTCCTCCTCTTCGTCGCATTTTTCCCCCGCAACCGATTGCTCGCGGCTCACCAAGACACCCACGATTGCAGCCTCTAAACCGAGACTACCAACCATCAAACTCCAAATCAGAATTTCCACCATAAAAGGAGTTAAAATTTAAAAATTAAAAACTAAAAAAATTCGCTTTTAACTTTCAATCTTTAATTTTCAAATAGCCTTCCACCACACAATCTGCACCCACCGTGCGCCAAGAAACCCGCTCCAAAGTCAAAGCATCAGTCATTGCCGAAAACCCCAAATCTCCCACAGGAGTGGGAGCATCTCGGCCGCCAACAATTTTAGGAGCAATAAAAGCCATAATTTTTTGAACCGCACCTTCAGCAATTGCCTTAGCCGCCAAAGTGCCACCACACTCCCACAGTACAGAAAGAAAAGAGCGATCGTACAAATAAGCCATCACATTAGTCGGTGTCAGCGGCGACAATTCTACAACTTCCACCCCTTTTGCTATCAAAAATTCCTGAAATTCCGGGTTAACCCCAGCTTCAGTCAGCACCAAAGTAGCCGCCGAGGAGGTTTCCCACAACCAAGCCGACTTCGGCAAATCCAGAGTGCGGCTCATCACCACCCGCAGGGGATTATTTCTGTCAGGGTGATGGCTAGTGAGTAGGGGATTGTCCAAACGCACCGTATTGCCGCCAACAATCACCGCATCGCAGCCGACGCGCAGCCGGTGTACCTCGCTCCGAGCCTCCGAACCCGTCACCCAAGCGCTGTGACCGGTATTGGTAGCAATTTTACCGTCCAAAGTCATCGCATATTTCAAAATTCCAAAAGGCCGGCGGTACAAAATCCGGTGCGCGAAAGCTTCGTTGAGTTTCTGACAAGCTTCCCCTTCCACTCCCGCCACCACTTCAATCCCGGCTTCCCGCAACCGGGCGAGTCCAGCGCCGGCTACCAAAGGATTCGGATCGACCATGCCAGCCACTACTTTTGCCACCTGGGCTTTGACTAAAGCTTCGGTACAGGGAGGAGTACGCCCGTGGTGGTTGCATGGTTCCAGGTTCACGTAAACTGTTGCTCCGGCGGCGAGTTCCCCCGCTTCGCGGAGCGCAAATACTTCGGCGTGAGGTTGGCCGGCACCGGGATGAAACCCTTCGCCGACAATCTTGCCGTCTCGGACAATTACAGAACCGACTAGGGGGTTGGGTGCGGTTTTGCCGAGGGCGCGGCGGGCCAATTCTATGCAGCGGCGCATCATGGCTCGATCGAACTCTTGAACTTGGCTGTTGTCCAGTTGTTTGGTAGATTGCTGCTGTCGGTTAGCTGAATTGGCGATCGATTGAGCGTCCGCCCCAAAAGTGTCCATAAGATTTTGCTATGATATCTAACCCTAAGTTTAGTGACTTTGATGCTAATTTTGGGCCGCCAACGATCGATTCCTGCTAGGCGCACTGTACGGTATCGGGAGTCAAGGGCAACAAGCGGGCGATCGGGCAGCTTGTTACCGCAGCAAATAGCTTTAATATTAACTAACAGGCGCTTAAGAAAAAACAATGAGTCAGGACATGAAGCGGGAATTTACCAGCCGCGACGAATTAATAGCCTACGTCAGCCAACAGTTTCCCGAAGCCGCCGCCCAGGATAGCAACATACCCGCAACCCCAGGCGGGCGCAAAGCAGCCGAGACAGCCCTGCAACAAATTGATCCCGGCAAATACGCCTCCACCCGCAATTTCCTCAACGGCGCGGTAACGCGGTTGTCGCCCTATTTGCGCTACGGCGTTTTGAGCCTTGCCGAAGTGCGAGATTTCGTGCTCTCGAAAGTGCAGCATCCAGAAGATGCCGTAAAACTTGTCAACGAATTGGGTTGGCGGGATTATTGGCAGCGACTTTATGCCGAATTGGGCAAGGGGATTTGGCAAGATAGGGAACCCTACAAAACTGGTTACACTGCTAAAGATTACAGCGAAACTCTGCCGCAGGATGTAGTCGAGGGCACGACTGGTAACGTTTGCATCGACAGTTTCAGCCGCGAGTTGCGAGAAACCGGTTATCTGCACAATCACCAGCGGATGTGGATGGCTAGTTATTTGGTACACTGGCGGCGCGTGCGCTGGCAAGCCGGAGCTCGCTGGTTTTTGCAGCACTTGCTAGATGGAGATCCGGCGAGCAACAATCTTTCTTGGCAGTGGGTAGCGAGCACTTTCAGTCACAAACCTTATTTTTTTAATCGGGAAAATTTGGAGCGTTACACTAAGGGAGTTTATTGTGGCGATTGTCCTTTTTACGGGCAGTGCGATTTTGAGGGAACTTATGAATATTTAGAAAGCAAGTTGTTTCCTCATGGCGAAAAGGTCGATCGCACGGGCGGTTCTAGAAGTTGGCAACGCCATAAAAAAGGTAGTCAGTAGTCATTAGTCATTAGTCATTAGTCATTAGTCATTAGTCATTAGTCATTAGTCATTAGTCATTAGTCATTAGTCATTAGTTATTGGTTATTGGTTAGTTGTTAGTGGTTAGTTGTTATTTGTTAGTTGTTATTGGTTAGTTGTTATTTGTTAGTTGTTATTGGTTACTTGTTATTGGTTACTTGCTACGAATTCCCAATCCCTCCGCTTCGCTCTGCCCAATTCTCACTTCCCAATAACAACTAACAAATAAATAAATAACAAATAACAGTTAACAGTCAACAAATAACAAATAACAAATAACAGTTAACAGTCAACAAATAACAAATAACAAATAACAGTTAACAGTCAACAGTCAACAGTTAACAGTCATCAGTCAACAGTCAACAGTCAACAATTTATGAACAATCCGATTATTTGGCTGCACGGCGACTGTTTGAGTCCCCAAGGCCCCGCTTTTCAAGCACACCCAGACGCACCGGCAATTTGGGTTTGGGACGACGCGCTCATCGATGAATGGCAGTTGAGTCTCAAACGAATGGTGTTTATTTACGAATGTTTGCTGGAGTTGCCGGTAGTTATTCGGCGCGGCGATGTGGCTGCGGAAGTTATCGCTTTTGCTCAAGAATCCGGGGCGAATCAAGTAGTCACAACAGAAAGTCCCAGCCCTCGGTTTGAGGATATTTGTCAGGAAATTAGGAGCTCGCTTCCTGTGGAAGTTTTGCCGCCAGAAGCCTTTGTCCGCTACGATGGCTACATTGATTTGAAGCGTTTTTCCCGCTACTGGCGCGTCGCTGAAAAATATGTTTTCTAATCGGTAATGGTGATATCAAATCCTCTCTTTATCGGAATAGTGAATTCACTGTTAACTGTTAACTGTTAACTGTTAACTGTTAACTGTTGACTGTTAACTGTTATTGGTTATTTGTTATTTATTTATTTATTTATTTGTTAGTTGTTATTGGGAAGTGAGAATTGGGCGGAGCGAAGCGGAGGGATTGGGAATTCGTAGCAAGTAACCAATAACAACTAACCAATAACAACTAACCAATAACCAATAACCAATAACAACTAACCAATAACAACTAACCAATAACCAATAACCAATAACAACTAACCAATAACTAATGACTAATGACTACTGACTACTGACTTCTTCTCTCAACTCGCCTTCAAACGCTGCAAGAGCCATTCAAATCTCGATTGAGCCAAATCTAGATTTTCGACGTGGGGGGCGATCGCCCGTTTGCGATCGTCGGGGTCTTCATATGTTAAAGAATCAGTCTCTTCGCCGAAACGTTGGACTGTACCCCGCAGTCTTGACGACAGAAATCTGGTAATCGCCCGATAAAACCTCAGCGCAAACATTACATCTTGTTCCAATTTTTCTGTTAGCAGCCGCCTGGGAATTGACAGGATGAAGCACTCATCAATTGACGTGACGCTAGCAGAAGGAAGCCTCCCGTCTACAAAAGACATTTCGCCCAACACTTCCCCGCAGGTGATTGTTCCAATTTCTTTGCCGCCCAAAGATAATGCAGTAACGCTCAAATTTCCATGCAGAACTATGTACATCGCCTCTAAGGGCTTACCTTCGGTGATGAGGGTGATGCCGCTAGGGATTGTGGTGCGGATACCGTTGGCGATCATCCAATCGATGTCGCGATCGCTCATTTCGCCTAATATGACTAGAACTTTGTTCATAAAGTCAGGTTGAAATCGAATACTTTCTATTTTTTAGTTGTTTAATTGCGTGCTGCTTTTAGATGGTCATACCCTGAGGGAAAGCGAAGGCTAAACTCTACTAATTAAACACTTTATTTTACACGATTATAATATTTAATAATTTTTACACTCTCGATCTACCACTCTTTTTTGGATCAGTGATATCATACATCATTTTTCGGAGACTGTGCAGTCGATCGCCCGCTGCGAAGAGCCCTTGCTGTAGCCCCGCCGGATTCCCAAAACAATTTTGGAAGCGTGCTGTCTCTCGGTTTTGAGTCTGTGCGCCCTAAAAAAACCAATTTTTCGATCGTTGCTGCGAGTCGGTGCGCCCCAAGTACAGAATTGTAGAATACTCCGATCGCGCGATCGACCCATCAATTCAACACAGCGCGGGGGTGAAATCCCCCCTTGGATTGATTTTTATCAGTTCGCTCTCTAAATTAAAAGTAGCATCTCAATCCGCAGTCCGTTCTTGAATCTAATCAGCTAGAGAGTTGACTGTTCAACGGTTGAGTGCCAATCTAGGAACAAGACAAGTGCTATTTGTGTCATTTTTTAGTAAAGCTCTCAACAGGAGCCCTCCAACACTTACACTTTTAATACACC
The DNA here is from genome assembly GCF_036705055.1 of Microcoleus sp. CZ3-B2. Lineage (NCBI taxonomy): Bacteria > Bacillati > Cyanobacteriota > Cyanophyceae > Oscillatoriales > Microcoleaceae > Microcoleus > Microcoleus sp. CZ3-B2. The sequence continues at coordinate 85,706 of NZ_JAUBTN010000013.1, forward strand.
GTTCCTTGAGGAGTGTCTATGAATAGTCTATTTTCCAAGTCTACTTTTGCGCTAATAAATCTTGCAGTTTTAGCAGTTTGTTGCGGTATCATGCCAGCAAAAGCTGAAACTGGAAACTTGCCCGATGTCGGTACAGCGACAAAGGCGACGGCTCAAAATATTGACCAAATTTCTGAGCCTGTGGCAACTTCAGCGGTTAAACCCGATGCAGAAACCATCGCTACTAATACAAAAATTGATTCTATCAGTTGGAGCGAACTAACAACACCGGCAGAGACAGCAGCCTCCGCACCAGCCGCCAACTTGCCAGCATCTGTGGCTGCACAGTCGGAATCTGTAGCAACAACATCAGAAATTGCTGGGACAGAAACAGCAAAAATGGAGTATGCGCCCATTGCTGCCGAGAAACAAAACTCGGAAGAAACACCTAAAATTGCGGATAATAGCGTCAAAGTGCAGCCCAAGGTGGAGATGGGCGAAAAGCTCGATCGCCCCAACTTGGAACTGACAGCAGCAAAGGAAGAAAAAGAAGTCAAAACAGCGCGAGAAGTGTTAAGCAATCCTGTCAGCACTTCCGCCAAAACCCTGACAAACCAACCGAAACTTGCCGAAAAACCCGCAGCAGTCTCCGAACCAACTGAAAAAGTAGCTCAAGTCCCCACCATTAGACCGGGCAGAGCTACCCGTTCTGGGCCGAGCTACATAGGCATTGGCGGTAATATAGGTTTTGGCGGAGATTCAGCCCTAGGCGACACTTCATTTGCGATTATTAGCAAAATTGGTTTGACTAACAATTTCTCGGTGAGACCGAGTGTTTTGTTCCGCGATAACTTAACTGTTCTCGTCCCCGTTACCTACGATTTTGTATCGAAAGAAGCTGTCGAAGTCAGCGATGATTTTGTGATTACTGCTGCTCCTTATGCAGGTGCTGGCGTAGCCGTTTCTACGGGCGATAACGGTAATTTTGGCTTCCTGCTTACTGGGGGTGTAGATGTACCGCTGTCGAGGAATTTTACAGCCACAGCGGCACTGAATGTGGGTTTTCTCGACGGAACTGATGTGGGATTGTTAGTCGGTGTCGGCTATACCTTCCCGAATATTGCTAGATAGTTTTGCTATTTGAGCAAACGCACGATCAGTAAATAAGCGCGGGGTTGACTGTAGGAATACAGTCAGCCCTTTTTTGATGGTGGAAAATCAACAGCAATCGAGAACACGGCTATTCGGATAACATGGCAATTTGGAGAACACTTAGTTGTATAATAGATAAACTAGCCTTACTAAAAAGTAGAATCCTATGTCGCAGGGAATCTTCAACAAAATCCTCAATCAGCTTGACACCCTGGAAGTGCTAGAACTGCAGCAACTAGAGCGCGCTATTGGGAACTCTCTGGCTCAGAAATAACAAGCTGCTCAACGCACAAGATTTCACCAAGCGCTGTTAACTTCTGGTTTAGTCAAAAAAATCAAGCATTCTTCTTGGACTCAGCAAACACAAAGGCGACTAATTCCGGTACAGGGGCAGCCTGTTTCTGAGACAATTATTGAGGAACGCCGCTAGATGACAATTTATTTTGTAGATAGCAGCGCGCTGGTCAAACGCTACATTAGTGAAATAGGTTCGGGATGGGTTTTGAATTTGTTCGATCCTGCACTGAACAACGATATCTTGATTGCTGGTATTACCAGTGTGGAAATTGTTGCTGCAATTACCAGAAGGTCGCGCGGCCGAAGTATCAATGCGACAGATGCTACAGCAGCGTGCAATCAGTTCAGGAGTGACCTGCAATCTGAGTATCAAGTTGTATAATTCACCGAAAGTATTATTAACTCTGCAATGGCATTAGCTGAAACCTACGGATTGCGAGGCTATGATGCTGTGCAGCTAGCAACAAGCTGTAGCATAAATAACCTCTGCACAGCTAACAATTTGCCTGCGATGACTTTTGTATCTGCTGATGGGGAGTTAAATGCAGCAGCAACAAGTGAGGGTTTGATAGTTGAAAATCCTAACAACTATCCGTAAGGTCGATCGCCCGTACAAGAAAAAGCAATTCGCCAAACGCGGAAATTCGGAGAATGAGGTGCCAAATTAACTGCGATCGCCCAGAGGGATTTTTGTGAAAGATATAATGATGGTTGTATCGATCGCGCTTTTTCACCAATCACCCCAAAAAAACCGTGACCAAAACAGAAATCTTAGCCGCACTCAAAAATCTGACAGCAGAAGAACGCCTAGAAATCATCGAAACAGCCTCGCGGATGATGCGCGACGACATAGAACAAAAAGCCCAGCGCAAAGCCGAGAGAAAGCTGAAACTCAGAGCCGCCGCAGAAGCAGCGGTTCCTTTGTATGAACCAGGAGGGCCGCTGCACGATTTGTGGTCGCCCGACAGCGAACCGTATTTCGATTCAGATGAAGAATACCTGAGCGCAGGGGTAAAAACCAATGCGTAAGGGCGAAATTTGGCTCGTTAGACTCGATCCAACTGTGGGAGATGAAATCGGCAAAACTAGACCTGTTGTGGTTGTCAGCGATGATGAAGTGGGAAAGTTGCGGCTCAAAGTAATTGTTCCAATTACAGGATGGAACGATCTTTTTTCCCCGCTTGATTGGATGGTTCCACTAGAACCAAGTAGCGAAAATGGCTTGGCGAAACTCTCAGCGGCCGACTGTTTTCAAGTTCGTTCCGTCTCGCAACAAAGATTTGTCCGATCGCTCGGAACCCTGTCCGATACAATTATGGAAGACATTTCCGAAGCACTGACAATTGTTTTGGATCTGGATTGAATAACTAGCCAACAGCACACAAATAGTGTTATTTATAGATAGATTGTATGGCGCGATGGCCTAAATGATTCCTATACAACTTACACTCAAAAATTTTCTCAGCTATCGCGAAGCTGCTTTAGACTTTCGCGGCCTGCACACCGCTTGCATTTGCGGGCCTAACGGTGCTGGCAAATCCTCTCTGCTAGAGGCGATCGCCTGGTCGCTTTGGGGCTGTTGTCGCAGCGATACAGAAGACGATATCATTCATATCGGCGAAACTGACGTGCGCGTTGATTTCACTTTTTCCACCGGCGGCCAAATCTACCGGGTGATTCGCAACCGCAGGCGCGGACAATCGGGAAGTTTAGAATTTCAAGTTAGTTTGAATGCTGCGCCGACTCAGGAGGAACTCTGTTTTCGCACCCTCACCGACAAGGGGCTGAGAAATACTCAGCAGAAAATCCTCGAACATATCAAATTAGATTACGATACTTTTATTAACTCGGCGTATTTGCGGCAGGGGCGTGCTGATGAGTTTATGCTCAAAAAGCCGATCGACCGCAAGCAAGTTTTAGCCAACCTCCTCAAACTCGATCGATACGACACTTTAGCCGAACAAGCCAAGGAAAAAGCCAGAGAATTTAAAGCCAAAGTCGAAGTCCTCAAACACAGTTTGCAAACCGTACAAGAGCAACTGCAACAAAAAGAGGCAATCTGCGACGAACAAATTCAATTGCAGCAAGCAACCGATTTGCTTCAGCAGCAGCAGCAAGCCGACACTGCAGAATTGCAGCAACTGCAACTCCAGCACCACAACCGCCAAACTTGGCAAAAACTCCTCGCCGGCCACCAGCAACAGCACTACAATATTTCTCAAGAATGCCGCCGCCTGCAGCAAGAACTCGCTGCGGCAAAACAGCAGGGAAATGAGCTGCAAGCCCTACTCGAACAGGAAAATGAAATAACAGCGGGGATTGCGTATTTCCATGATTTACAAGCCACAGAAGAAGCTCAAGCTGGAAAATTTAAGGTTAACCAACAAGCCCAAAATCAGCGCCAGCAATTACAAGAACAGCAGCGCGACGAACTGAGCTTTTTGCAAAACAAAATTCAGCAGTTACAAGCTCAATTAGATGTTTTAGAACAGGATGAAAAAGAGGTTCTAGGTGTTCTCAAACAGCAGCCGGAGGTTGACAAAGGACTCGCACAGTTGCAAGCAGTTCGATCGCGCCTCAGCGAACTCGACCAACTGCAATTGCAAGTTTCGCCGCTGCTACAACAGCAGCAGCAAAAGCAACAAAAGCTCGATCGCGCCCGCGCCGGTTTAACAGCCCGCTTAGAGGAAATCAACCGACAGGTGCAAGTTCAGCAGCAGCAGCGACAGCCGCAATTGCAGCAGGAAATCTCCGCCATCGCCAATCAAATTTTGCAGTTGGAAAACAAGCGAGTTTATCAAGAACGAGTCCGCGAAAAAGGCCAAGAAAGGCACAGCTTTCTGGAAAACCTGCAAGCCAAAAGCCGCGACTATCAAACCAGACTCGCCGAAATCGACCAAAAACTGCAACTGCTGCGAAAAAATGAAGGAGAAACCAGCGCAGGCGAAGCTACAGTCTCGAATTTTGAGGAAAACGAGCAATCGAATTCGCGTTTGATGGTGCGGGATGCAAATTTTGGCAATTGTCCTTTGTGCGATCGACCTTTAGACGAACACTACTGGAATTTGGTAGTCGCAAAACACCACTCCCAACAGCAAGAAATTTGGAACCAACTGTGGGTTGTGCGCGAACAGTTGGCCGTTTCCGATCGCGAAATTCAAGTCCTCAGACATGAATACCGCGAACTAGAACAGGAATTAGCGCCCTATCAAGAATTGCGGGAACGCCGCAGCCATTTGCAAGCACAATTAGACGGCCTGGATCAAGACGAAAACAGGCTGCAAAGTATGCGTCAAGATGCGGAGGAAATAGAGCGGTTGCTGAGTACCGGCGAGTATGCAGTCGATGATTTGGGCGAACTACAGCAAGTGGAACAGCAACTGCAACAGCTCAATTATAGCGATCGCAGTCACTCCCTCGCCCGCAGCGATGAAAAGCGCTTGCGGTGGGCGGAAATTAAGCAAGCTCAAATCAAAGATGCTCAGCAAAAACTGGATAAAATTAATACCCGCCGCCCGGATTTGCAAACTCAATTAGCCGCCGTACAACAACAGTTAGAACAGCAAAAAAATAGCTCGGAAATTCAGCAGCAAATTCTGTCTTTAGATAGATACATTGCGGAAGTTGGCTATAATTTGGAACAGCACGAACACGTCCGCAGCGAAATGCGCCGGACGCAATTTTGGATCGCTAGGGCCGAAAAATTGCGATCGGCAACTGTGCAGTACCCGCAAGTGCAGCAGCGGATTAATGAAATTGCTAATTCCATCGCCGTGCGCGATCGAGATTTGCAAGCTGTCAGCGCTCAAACTTCCGCGATGAACCAGCAGTTACAAGAACATCCCGATCCAACTGTTCGCATCAGCGCTGTAGAACAGCAAATAAGCCGCCGCCGCCAGCAGTTAGACCAACATTTGGGAAGTCTCGGAAGACTCCAGCAGCAACAGCAAAATTTGGAATCTCTGCAAGTTCAGCTAGTAGCTCAAAAAGAGCAAATACAAGTTACAAAGCGCCAATATCGAGTTTATCAAGAGTTGGGTCAAGCTTTTGGCAAAAACGGCATTCAAGCTTTAATGATTGAAAATGTTTTACCTCAACTAGAAGCGGAAACTAATCATATTTTGTCGAGATTGAGCGCGAATCAGTTGCACGTTCAATTTATTACTCAGCGGGCGGCTGCTTCTAAAAAAGCAACTAAGTTGATTGATACTTTAGACATTTTAATTGCTGATGCTCGCGGTACTCGCCCCTATGAAACTTACTCTGGCGGTGAAGCTTTTCGGATTAATTTTGCGATTCGGCTGGCGCTGGCGAGATTGTTGTCTCAGCGGGCGGGTACGGCTTTGCAAATGTTGATTATTGATGAGGGATTTGGGACTCAAGATGCGGAAGGGTGCGATCGGCTGATTGCTGCAATTAATGCGATCGCTCCTGATTTCGCCTGTATCCTCACCGTCACCCACATGGCGCAGCTTAAAGAAGTTTTTCAAGCCAGGATTGAAGTAAGCAAAACTGCTCAGGGTTCTTGCATTAACTTGTCGGTTTAGAATGGTTATATCATTTTCGAGTTTTGATTTTCGATTCAAGAAGACCGGGCAGTATCCTGGTTTTGTTTGTATAGGCAAATACGCTTGGGTTCGCGCTATTTATTCCCCGGAGATTCCCCTAAATCCCCCGGATAGTCGGGGGACTTTGACAGCATTCTTGTCCCACCCCCTACTCCCCTTCTTAAGGGGGGCTAGGGGGGATCTCCGGGCTTAACTGAACCGTATTGTTGTGCGCACGCTCTTCCATTCGCCCGCGCTTCATTCCTCCGTCGGCTTTTAGGGGCTGCTGAGTTTGTTAGGTTAAACTAAAAATAAGACTATAAAATAAGAATACTTCAATCTCTTTAAACTTTTTTATAGTTCTGTCCACTCCTTCGGAGTTTGGGTATTACCACTCATGATAACAGACTCTTTCCACCTGTCTCTCCTAGAACGGGCGATCGCCGCGTCGAGCAACAGCATCCTGATTGCAGATGCTAACAGCCCTGATACACCTATTATTTACTGCAATCCGGCTTTTGAGAAATTGACGGGTTACAGTACCGAAGAAGTTATGGGACGCAACTGCAGATTTTTGCAGGGTGCCGATACCGATCGCGCCGAATTAGACAAACTCCGCAGCAGTGTGCGATCGGGAACAGAAATTAAGGTTGTTCTCAAAAATTACCGCAAAGACAAAACTCCTTTTTGGAACGAATTAACCGTTTCCCCCGTTCTAGATGGCGAGGGAAAATTAACTCATTTTATCGGAGTTCAAAATGATATTACCAAAAGAATCATAGCCGAAACAGCCCTGCAAGAAAGCGAGGAAAGATTGCGGGCCATCGCCACTACAACTCCCGTTCCTATCCTAATAACCTGCCAGTCAGACAGCACAATATTGTACGCAAATCCCGCCCTAGGCGAAACTTTTGGTTTGAACTCCGAAAAGTTTATCGGCAGCAAAAAGAGCGATTTTTATGCCGACGCGAGCGAGCGCCATAAATTGCTAGAATTAGTCAAAGAAAAGGGGTTTAGCGACGGTCAACAAATCTGCCTCAAAAAAGCAAACGGCAGTTTGTTTTGGGTAAAAATGTCGATGCGATCGATTAATTTTAACGGTGAAGCGGCAATTTTATCGGCATTTTACGATATTACCGATCGCGTAGAAGCAGAAACAGCACTCAGAGTCAGCGAAGCGAGATTTCAAAAATTAGCCGCCAACGTTCCCGGCATGATTTATCAATTTAAGCTAGCAGCAGACGGAACTTTGTCATTTCCCTACGTGAGTTCCGGCTGCCGCGAACTCTACGAATTAGAACCAGAGGTGCTCCAAAATTCTGCTATTGGCGCGATCGAAATGCTTCATCCAGACGACGCGCCAAGCTTCCACGAATCTCTGGCTGTGTCAGCTAAAACATTAGAACCTTGGCGCTGGGAAGGCAGATTAGTTTTTCCGGGCGATCGCATCAAGTGGATTAGCGGGGCTTCCCGACCAGAAATTGGCAAAAAAGGTGATATTATTTGGGACGGCTTGTTGATCGACATTAGCGATCGCAAACAAACAGAATCAGCACTGTGGCACAGCGAAGCCAGATTTCAAAAAATGGCCGCCAACCTGCCCGGAATGATTTATCAATACTTGTTGCGTACCGACGGTTCCAATCAATTCACTTATGTCAGTTCCGGCTGTTGGGAACTCTACGAATTAGAACCGGAAAAACTGAAAAAAAACTCAACTTTTATGTGGTCGTTGGTGCATCCAGACGACATAAAACCTTTATTAGAATCCCTAGCTATTTCCGGGGAAAATTTACAACCTTGGACCTATGAAGGGCGGATCGTCACCAAGTCAGGAAAATTAAAATGGATTCGCGCCATTGCCCGCCCCGAACTGCAACCGGGCGGCGATCTGCTTTGGGAGGGAGTAACCATCGATATTAGCGATCGCAAGCTAGCAGAAATCGCCCTAGGCGAGTCAAAAATCGCCCTACAACAAGCCAATCAAGAACTAGAAAAGCGCGTCCTGCAGCGCACAGAAGCCTTGTACGCCTCGCAAAAAATGCTGTGGTTGGTGATAGACAACATCCCTCAGTTAATCACCTGGAAAAATCGAGATTCAGTTTACTTGGGAGGTAACAAAAACTTTGCCAAAATCGCAGGTTTCAATCATCCCAGTGAAATCGTCGGTCTCACCGACTACGATATGCCTTGGAAGCCAGAAGAAACAGAATTTGTTCGAGCCTGCGACCACCGCATCATGGCAACCAACACCCCAGAATATCACATTATCCAGCCGCAACTGCAAGCCGACGGCACCCAAGGCTGGGTGGATACAAATAAAATACCTTTACACGACAATTACGACAATGTAGTCGGGATTTTGTCTACCTTTGAAGACATCACCGACAGGCTTTCCCTGCAAGCTCAAGTCCGGGGTAGCGAGGAACTATTTCGCAAAATTTTTGAAGATGCACCCATAGGGATATACTTAGCCAATTTAGAGGATAACCAGTTAGTGCGAGTTAATAAAAATTTCTGCCAAATGCTGGGTTCTTCCGCTGCCGAATTGTTAGGTAAAACATTTATAGAAATTGGACATCCCGAAGATCGAGCCCAAGAACTCCAAGTGGCTGCTGCTCTTTATCGGGGAGAAATTGCCAGCTATCAAATCGAAATCCGCCAGATGGCGGCGACAGGTAAAATTGTTTGGGTAAACGTGACATCTACTCTGATTCGAGATGGCGAAGGAAAACCTCTTTACAAACTAGGGATGATTGAAAATATTACCAACCGCAAAATTTCCGCAGCAGCACTCCAAGCTTCCGAATCTCAATTGAGAAAACAAGCGACTCAATTGCAAGAAGCCTACGAACAACTCCAATACGCTCAAATCCAATTAGTTCAATCCGAAAAAATGTCGAGCCTCGGTCAAATGATGGCCGGGATTGCCCACGAAATCAACAATCCTGCAACTTTTATTCACGGCAATATTTCTCACACCCAGAACTATTTTAACGATTTAATAGAAATCTTGAATCTCTACCAGGAATCCTACCCGTCCCCAGCTCCTCAAATTGTTGAAAAGGTTAAGGAGTTAGAGTTAAATTTTCTCAAGGAAGATTTGCCAAAAATGTTACATTCCATGAGAGTAGGGATAGAAAGAATTAGTAAAATTGTGTTGTCGCTCAGGAATTTTTCGCGACTGGATGAATCAGAAATGAAGTTGGTAGACATTCATGAAGGAATTGACAGCACACTATTAATCTTGCAGCATAAATTGCATCAAGAAAATCCCAAAAGCCGGATTGAAATTATTAAAGATTACGGAAAAATATCAAAAATTGACTGTTGTGCGGTGCAGTTAAACCAGGTATTTCTAAATATTATCGGCAATGCGATCGAGGCTCTAGAAAACCAACCGCAACCCCGGACGATCGTGATTCGCACAGAAATGAAAAAAGCCGGGTTGACAAGCCACAATCAAAGCAAGCTGAGTGAGTGCGATCGCCTTGTCATTTGCATCGCCGACAGCGGCCCGGGAATGACCGAAGAGGTTCGCAAGCGGCTGTTTGACCCGTTTTTTACGACCAAAGCGGTCGGGTCTGGCACAGGCTTGGGGTTGTCCATCAGCCATCAGATTGTGGTAGAAAAACATAGGGGAAGTTTGCAGTGTATCTCTCGACCCGGACAGGGAGCGGAATTTTGGATTGAAATTCCGGTGTAAAGGATGGAAATTTAGCTAAAAGTTTAAATATCTAACTTTTAATGCCCAATTGCCATCGGTGCTTGAGTTATCGGGGTTTTGAATTAACAACACTCAGAGGCCAAAATTAATCGCATTCAGCGGTGCGCCCATCTGCTGCCCTTATAAGAAATAAGCTGAAAACCCTGTGACTTCAGTCCGGGGATGAAAGGTCGCGGGAGGCTTTAGCCTCAAGCGTAAGCTTCCTGTTTCATCATTGTAAACTTTTTTGACTTATCGAACAATCTTATGTCAAACTTATGTCAAACGATATAATATAAAAACGTGAGGTAAAGCCATGTTAGTTTTTGAGTTTAAATCTTACGGCAAGCAGAATCAGTACAACGCAGTAGATGAAGCAATTCGTACCGCTCAATTCATCCGCAATAGCTGTTTGCGATATTGGATGGATCACAAAAAAGTGGGTCGGTACGACTTGAATAAATACTGCGCTGTACTTGCGGCTACGTTTCCTTTTGCCTCGGAACTAAACTCAATGGCTCGACAATCGAGCGCAGAGCGAGCATGGTCTGCTATCTCCCGGTTTTACGACAACTGCAAGAAGAATGTTCCAGGTAAAAAAGGGTATCCACAATTCCAGAAAGACTGTCGTTCGGTAGAGTACAAAACGTCTGGATGGAAACTAGCTGAAGATCGGAAATCGATAAATTTTACCGACAAAAAAGGGATTGGGCGATTAAAGCTCAAAGGTACACGCGACTTGCACTTCTACCAAATCAATCAAATAAAAAGGGTGAGATTGGTTAAACGAGCAGATGGTGTGTACGTCCAATTCTGTGTGGATGTTAACAGAAGGGAAAATACAGAACCGAATGGTACTACAATCGGATTAGACGTGGGATTAAAAGAATATTACACCGACTCGAACGGAACTACGGTAAAAAATCCGAGGTTTCTGAGAAAAGGTGATCAAGTTCTTAAACGCGCTCAACGCCGCGTATCCAGAAAGGTTAAAGGTTCAAATAACAGGGGCAAAGCTAGGCAGATTCTAGGCAAACGCCACCTCAAAATAAGTAGACAGCGCTCATACCATGCAATAAAACTTGCAAGGTGCGTAATCTCATCAAACGATGTAGTCGTCTACGAAGATTTGAGAATCAAAAACATGGTGAAGAATCATTGCTTAGCTAAGTCTATTAACGATGCTTCTTGGTATCAATTTCGTGTTTGGCTTGAATACTTCGGAAAAGTATTTGAGAAAATCACGGTGGCGGTAAATCCGCAATATACCAGCCAAGAATGCTCGCGTCTGCGGTGCAATCGTAAAGAAAACGCTATCTACAAGAACGCACGTTTGTAAGTGCGGTTGTGTTTTAGATCGTGACGAAAATGCAGCTAGAAACATCCTAAGTCGGGGATTGGGTACGATAGGGCATATCGGAACCTTTGGTCTTGAGCCAAGTAACGCTTTAGGAGAGTTAACCTCTACTGTCGTTGGAGAAATCCTGCCTCAGCAAGTCGGCTCGTAAATTAAAGAATCTCCGCGCGTTCACGCCGGAGAGTGTCAATCACTAGGCAATTATGCTGAAAAAACTACCTTTCTCCTGGTCTCGCTACATTCCAGCCGGGTTGACGCTCGTTTTGGGTGTGGGAATGTCTGCCCTAGCGTTTGCCTTGGTTTGGGACTGGGAAGACAAGCGCCGCGACTACGAAATGAACCGCCGCATAGACGATATTTCGATCGGCATCGAACGCCAGCTAAACTCCGACTTAGACACAGTGCTCGCCCTCAGCGACTACATGAAAGCCTTCAGCGCCGTCGAGCGCTCATCTTTTGCCAGCTTTGTCGGCCGTCCCCTATCCGTCCACCCCAGCCTGCAACTGTTGGCTTGGGTGCCCCGCGTCCCCAATTCCGAGCGGCAAAACTACGAAGCCAAAGCCAGAACGGAAACCGACTCCAGCTTCGAGATTACAGAGCGCAGCCCCCGAGGAGAACTGCGTAAGGCCAGCCAGCGTTCCGAATACTTCCCGGCTTTATACGTCGAACCAACAGCCGGAAACGAGACAACATTGGGCTTTGACCTAGCCTCTGCCCCAAAAATCAGCGCGGTTCTCGATCGCTCGCGCGATACCGGAGAAATGACTGTCACCAGCTACATCGGCCTAACTGAGGAAAATTTCCCGGAACCCGGTCTTTTGGTAATGGTTCCGATTTACCAAAACAGCGCTAAACCGACTACCCTCGAATCCCGCCGCCAACTGCTGCAAGGATTTGTTCTGGGCATATTTCGAGGCAAAGATATTTTTCAAGCTTCTTTAAAAGGACGCAATACCGAATACCTCACTATTTATCTCGGCAACGAGGCTTCAGACAAGCAAGAAGCACGGTCGCTGTTACCGCTAAGGGGGAACCGAGTTGTCAAAAATCAGGCGGCTAGGAGCCAAATTCAGCATTTTGGGTTGATTTTCCAGCCAGATCTCCAACAAGTGCTGACCGCATCGGCCGCAGCAGAACGCGCTCTCCGGTCAAACTGCCCGATTCAAGACGATCGAGACCTCGATCGCAAAGCCTGCCAAAGGCTGGTAAAAATTAGCGGCCGCCAGTGGTCAGTGTACGTGTCAGCAACGCCGGAAATTCGCAAGATTCGCAAGCACTGGCGCTCTTGGGGAACTCTGACGATGGGGATGCTGTGGACTCTGATTCCGGTGACATATATGCTGACAGCTTTGAGCCGCACCGCCCAAATCGAAAAGCTAGCCCGAGAAAGAATTAGCCAAGCCGAAAAGTTGCAGACTGCTTACCAACAGTTGGAACTCGAACAAGGTAAATCCGAGGAATTGCTGTTGAACATTTTGCCGGCAGCCATCGCCCTGCGTTTGAAGGACAACGAACACAATATCGCCGAAAGTTTTGCGGAAGTAACTGTGATGTTTGCTGACATTGTGGGGTTTACAGAGCTTTCGTCGAGAATTTCGGCTACTGCGGTGGTGGAAGTTCTCAACGATATTTTTTCGGCTTTTGACCATTTGGCCGATCGCCACGGTTTAGAGAAAATTAAGACTATTGGTGATGCTTACATGGTTGTCGGCGGTTTACCTACGCCGCGAGAAGATCATGCCGAGGCGATCGCCAATATGGCGATCGATATGCTGCACGAAATTCGGCTGCTGAGTTTAGAGCATTCGGAACCTTTCAGCATTCGGATCGGCATTAGCAGCGGCCCTGTAGTTGCCGGCGTCATCGGCCTAAAAAAGTTTATTTACGACCTTTGGGGCGACACAGTAAATATTGCTTCGCGCATGGAATCCCACGGGATTACCGGCTGCATTCAAGTCACCGCCGAAACCTACGAAATATTAAAAGATAAATATACATTTCAGAAGCGCGGCGCAATTCAAATCAAGGGAAAGGGATATATGGTTACTTATTTGCTGACTGGAAGAAAATAATTTATGGACGCAAGGGCAGTCAGAAACCGTTTTTTTTTTAACAAAAAACGAGTTTCTGAGCGCAGCCTCGGTAAAACCCGGTTTCTTAGCTTTGATTCGTAAGTCATAGATTGGATCGGGGATGCGGACTAAAGTTCTCACTAGGAACCAAGGGAGTTTAAGTCATAATCGCCGACATCAATTCATCGGTCATTTCAAAATTAGCCGTCACGCTTTGCACGTCGTCCAAATCTTCCAGCGCGTCCATTAACTTCAGGAGCGATTTGGCTTTTTCAGGAGTTTCTATTTCCACTGTATTGCTCGGAATCCAGCGATTTTCTGACTGCAAAACTGTAAAACTTTGTTGTTTCAAAACATCAGCAAGCTTTTCCAAATTAACCACATTTGTAAAAACCTCTGCACCTTCAGTATCCTCATCAATTGATATCAAATCATAGGATTCGGCTTCGGCTTCTAGGGAAGCTTCAAACAATTGTTCCTCATCAATGGGGCCGCCGATCGTACAAACTCCTTTGTGGTCAAACATCCAGCCCACACAACCAGTTTCGCCCAAATTGCCACCATTTTTACTAAAAGCTTCTCGCAAGTCAGCCGCGGTGCGGTTGCGGTTGTCTGTCAGCGCTTCAATCAGTATCGCAACACCTCCCACGCCGTAACCTTCGTAGCGAATAGCTTCTAATTCCGAACTCCCCCCGGCTAAACCGGCACCTTTGGCGATCGCCCTTTCGATGTTTTCACTAGGAATACTCGCCGCCTTGGCTTTTTCAATAGCTGTCCGCAGTTGAAAATTGCCGGCGGGATCGGGCACTCCGCTACGGGCGGCGACAATAATTTCGCGAGATATTCTAGCAAAAATCTTGCCTTTAACAGCGTCAACTCTAGCTTTTTGGCGTTTAATATTCGCCCATTTACTGTGTCCAGCCATACCGATTTAAGATTTTCGATTTATAATGTGCGATCGACATTCAATAAACGTAGGGTGTGCAGTGTGCACCTTACACAGATAGCATAAAATGCGATTTTTTGCACGAATCTCATCTTTAATTAAAGCGGATTGCGGTTTCAGAGTCGGTGAGGTGAGAAGTATCGCCATTAAGTGCGATCGACCATTCGCCCTCACCGCGCACCACTTTCACCAAACAGCACAGAGAAGCGTTAATTTCCGTTTCAACACCGCCCGCCAGCCCGATCGCACTTCCCAAAACCGAAGCACCGTGACCTACTAATAACATATCTTCGGGAAACTCAGCAGCGAGGCGTTTAGCAGTTTCCCCAGCCCTTTTGAGACAAGCTTCTCCGGTTTCGGGATAACTAGCAATACCGCCTTTGTAAGCAGCATCAATCCTCGGAAAACGCCTGCACAAATCTGCGACAGACTCAGTTTCCGGCATTTCCGTCATCCATTCAGGATTCAGCCATTCGCAAAGTCCCCACTCTAATTTTATCGACAAATCAAGAGCTTCTGCCGCGTGATTGGCAGTTTGGACAGTTCGCAGAAAAGGGGAAGCGAAAATGTGAGAAATTCCTTCACCTTTGAGGCGATTGGCGAGTTGTTTGGCTTGAACGTGACCGTCTTCGGAAAGGTGCGGATCGTAGCGGTGTTCTGCGGTGAGAAACCAGTCGGGGTTTACGAAGTCGATGCGGTTTCCGTGTCGTGCGATCCAGACTGTTTGCGGCATGAGTTGGTTTTAGTTTGGCTTCTTGATGTAATATTATATCAAAGATGCTGATTTAGGATCTTTATAAAATTCGAGTGGGATGAAAACAAGGCTGCGGTAAATTTGTCCAAGCATGGGATCTCATTTGAGGAAGCCAGAACGGTTTTTGACGATCGCCTCTACGTCGATTTTTACGATCCGGATCGCTCTGATGAAGAAGATCGCTATATTATTGTTAGAGAGTCCCAGCAAGGTAATTTATTGATAGTGTCGTATACAAAAAGAGCTGATTTTCTTCATTTGATTAGCGCTAGAAAAGTAATACGAGTGGAGCGAGAAATTTATGAATAAGGATGAAACAGCGATGGACGATGAGCTTCGGTCGGAATATGATTTGAGGAAGTTGCGTGTAAGAAGGGTAGGATCTGGACGAAAGACATTTGGTGGTGTAAATATTCATTGATCACCGAATGTTGCAGAGATGTTTCCCGATTCTGAAGCAGTGAATGAAGCTCTGCGGTTTTTGATTAGAATTAGTGGAGAAATTGACACAGCAAACGAGTTTCAACCCCTGGGCGAAGAACAAACGATCGCGCGCGAGTCTCGCAGCCTTGCAAGATTATCAGACAAGACAGGCCGAAGGATCGCCTCAATGGGCAGATAGTTTAGGAAGCGATCGTTTTGGCTACCTATGCCAAAATAGAGTTACAAAATAAAGTTAACCATTCATCATAACTTTTATGACCCTTACACTCACCTTACCCCCCAAACTCGAAGCACTGCTCCGCCAACGGGCTGAAAGTACAGGACAAGATATAACAAGTATTGCCTTAGCTGTTCTCGCATTCGGACTTAGCTTTGATGAAAGCGATTTCTTCGAGGCATTGGAAGGGATTCAACACGGACTTGATGAGTTCGATCGGGGCCAATTTTCTAGTCTGGAAGAATTTATAGATCGACAAAACCAGAAATACGGACTTTCTTTGGAAGCATAATCTATCGCATTGACTTTTCCAGTACAGCTCAATCTGAAGCTGATGCAGCGTTTCTGAACTTTTCTCAATTCACGACTCCCGATCGCGCTCAAGCATGGTATCAGGGTCTGATTAAATTAATACCATGCGTGACAAATTGTTGCTACCATTATTAAGCATATATAAATTATCTGTCACAATCATAAATTGCCGGATACGGCAGTGCCGTGTCCCTACAGGTAAAAACCTCTAATTTCTTTTTTGTAGGAAAGTTTTTTCACCCCCGGTAACTTCTTCCAGTCCGCAGAGGCGGACATCGTTTATATAGCCGCGAATTCCCTTCGCCCGGCCACTTACATTCGGCCGGTAACTTACATTTACCCCCTAACTCTCATCATCTTATTTCCACCTTTTTGAAACTCATAGGGAGCCTCTTGAATTTCTACACGAAAACTTCTCTTTTTTAATTCAGCAATAATCTGGTTTAAATGCTCAGATTCCTCCCCGCTAAAACTTTGCAACAGCGGAAAAACCCGAACTTCCTTCGCAACCCGACACATTTCAGTAATTGCTTGCAAATGAAATTCTTCCGAAAGCAAATGAGAATAAGCAAATAAGAAATGGCTGCACAAAGCTAAATCAAACTGACCGTCATTGAAAGGCAAAATCGGCAATTCAGCATTCATGTAGCGGCCTTGCTCCAAACCAGAGGGAAAATCTGCTAAAAATTCCTGCATCGCCTTCATCCGCACTTCACCTAGCTGGTACGGCGATTCAAAACTGTTCCACAAATAGCCGTCTACATTGGCCTTAACACCGTCTATCACAGTTTGATATGTTTCTTGGATGCGATCGCCAATTTCCACCGCCGTAAACTGATACACTGGATCGCAAGAAATTACCTTTTTACCTTGGCGAGTCATTTCGGCATTAAAACTCGCCGGGCCGCCCGCACAATCAAGAATTGCTAGCTTGAGATCGGTTGATATCAGGCTAAACATTCCTATGTATTCATCCAAGCAGCGTCCCCAAGGAATTACTTTATCCAATTTTAGTGACACTTGTTCTTTGTCCCGCAGAGAGAATTATTTAATATTTTACATCAACAGGACTTGCGCGGATCAGTTCAAAAACCCAGTTTCTTCATCAATGTATCGAGAAAGCAGCCACTATTTTCAAAGAAACCGGGTTTTGTAGAGGTAGTGCCCCGGTGCTTACCCCCTCCACGGACGATCGAATCAAGGCGATTTGTTTCTCTCCCTTTTCTGTAGCAGGTTGATTTGTATCCTGAGTTGTGTATAAATAATTTTGGTCAAACAAGCTCCTAATTCTAACAACAGCTTGCTGGCTTTACACTTTCTTTACAAAAAACGATCTCGATTGCCTCACAATTTTATGATTCCACCTGTGGATTTTGTAACCAAGCGAGGCTACACTAGACAACAGGGAAAATAACCTAAAATCAACGGGCTAACTTGCTCTCATTCATTGGCAGGCTGCAACCAGGAAACAAAGATGAAACATACCGTTAAAACCGCTACAAATCTGAGTTTGTCAGCCCTCCTGGTGCTGAACAGTTCGCTGCCCGGTATAGCTCAGTTGCCTGCAGTCAGAAATCCTGCACCCAGCGGCAACCCAAACCAGCGGAGAGTACCACCACCTCCTCCTCCGGGTTCGAGTTTGCCTCTAGGAAATTCGGGTGCGCTGACACAAGAAGCAGCTTATACTTTAGGCTCGGGCGATCGCATTGCTTTAGATATCTTCGGCGTTCCAGAATTCAGCAAAGAATATCAAGTGTTAGTTGACGGGACGCTCAATTTGCCAATCATTGGCAGCGTCTCAATTCAAGGATTGACGCTGCAACAAGCCGCTAACGTCATTACCAAGCGCTACGAACCCTTCATTAATGTTCCCGTTGTCACCGTGACTCTGATGCTCGCTCGCCCCCTAAATATAGGTATTGCAGGTGAAGTTACTCGCCCCGGTTCCTACAAAATTAATCCCGCCAGAGAAGGAAGCGGAGGAGGAGTAAAATTTCCGACTTTGATGGAAATGCTGCAACTTGCAAAAGGGGTGACATCAGCAGGAGATATGCGAAACGTCCAAATTCGCCGTTCCCGCAGAGGAGGTGCTGAGCAAGTTACTACTGTTAATTTGCAGGATTTTTTAGACACGGGAAATTTGAGCCAAGATGTCACTATCCGAGATGGCGATACAATTTTTGTACCGACAGCAAGTGCCCTGAATACTCAAGAAGTCCGTCAAAGAGCCAGTGCTAATTTTTCCGCTGATATTACTAAACCAATTGGTGTGGTAATTGTTGGAGAAGTGAACCGGCCAGGGCCTTATACTGTATTTGCTTCGGATGTGCGATCGACCAACCAACAAACAGAGTTGAGTTTTGTATCTATCGACCAGCAGCAAGGGGCGGTTGTGGGCTTGCCAACAATAACTAGAGCCCTCAAAATTGCCGGCGGTATCACTACAGAAGCCGATATCCGCCGCGTGCAAATCCGCCGCCAAGTCAAAGGCGGCAACGAACAAACCATCATGGTAAATCTGTGGGATTTGCTGCAAAAAGGCGACTCAACTCAAGATATTTTGCTGCAAGAAGGAGATAGCGTAATCATCCCGACAGCATCTACTGTAGACTTGACTGAAGTTTCCCAAATCGGAAGTACGAGTTTCTCTCCAAACGCGATTAGCATCAATGTTGTGGGGGAAGTAATCAGGCCTGGAGCTTTACTGGTTAAACCCAGTACATCCCTGCACCAAGCTTTGCTCACTGCAGGCAGTTTCAATCAATTGCGGGCGAAAAAAGACAAGGTGGAACTGTTGCGTTTGAACCCCAACGGTACTGTTACTCGCCGCACTATCGATGTGGATTTTGCTCAAGGGTTGAATCCTGACAATAACCCAGTTCTCCGCAACAATGATGTGATTCTCGTAGCGCGATCGGGCTATACCAGGGTAGGAGACAATATCAACAGTTTCTTGCAGCCAGTGATAGGAGTTGCCACAGGGATCAACGCTGTTAGCGGAGTTTTTACTGGGTTTCAAGCAACCATCAACGCTTTTCAAAACTTATTTTTGGGAGGAGATTTCGAGCGGAAAAATCAACTCAGACAGCTTCGCGAACAACGTCAAGACAGACAAGAGCAACGTGAAGACAGACAGCTAGAGAGACAAAGACAAGCTGAAGATAGACAGCAGCAAGCTGAAGACAGACAGCAGCAAGCTGAAGACAGACGCTTGCAACTTGAAGACAGACAGCGACAAATAAATGTTGAAAATCAGCAACTTCAACTTCAGCAGCAACAACTTCAGCTACAGCAAATGCAGCCACAAACTACGACAACTACTCCTTGATATCATCTTCGGTAAAATGACCTAATTTTGTCAACTTTTGAGGACTGAAGTCTTCGCTAAAAACGAATTTGATTGCGGTTTTTAATTGCGAGTACGCGAATAATAAAGTCCGCGCCTGCGGACTTTAAAAGTAATAACTTAAACAGATTTTCTATCAAAAAATTTGCGGGTTGTTAAGGGAGGAGTTAAAATATCTAACAAAACTTTTCTATATATATCTAAACCTTTGGCATTGAGGTGAACGCCATCAATTGTTAAATCTGTATTTAGAGCTTTGTCCTTAAATAAGGCTTGTATGCCGCTAGATTCCACGGTTATATTTTCTTCGGCTGCTACTTTATTGATGAGAACATTGATTTCGTCAACTCTAGCAATTGTTCCTGCAAATTTAGGATTGTGGCTGGCGGCAAGAGTTGAATAAAAAGCAGGAATTAGAATAATCTGTTTGCTGCCGATCGATCGCATAATTGCGATCGCCTCTTTCAAATTGCTGACAAACTGCTCGTCGCCAATGCCATACATAGCATCATTTGTGCCGATCGCCAAAATCGATTTTTTGCAGGTAAAGCCCTGCGGCACTACCAATTTTAGCTGTTCTAGCAGCGAAACAGAGCTCATTCCGCCGATCGCAAAATTAAAGTTTTTTTCTCCCAAAGAATCGCCCAAAGCCGAAGAAATAGAATCGCCCCACACGCAACCTTCATATTGCTGCTCTTTAATTTGTTGTACCTGATTGTAAACCGAAGCTTGCCACCAGAGTGCAGAACTAACAGTGTCCCCCGAAGGTTGCGGGTTAGCCAACCCCCGAAACGGGATGTACGCCGACAACAACAAAGCCAAGACGGCCGAGATTAATTTAAATTTAACTTTCATAAAACTTGCTGCTACTCTTGCTGTTACTCTTGCTGCTACTTTAGTTTATGCTATTGCTTTAATTCAGGGGCGATGTCACGAATATTGTTGCCCAGATTATTCACCCATACATATATCAAACTGAGGTCGCAAAGTAATTTAGGACTTATATATGTCTAAACCAGTGGACTGGACAGTTGGCATCCCCGCTAGCACCCTTATAGCCGTCGGAACCCAGGTAAGTGGCAGATTTCCTCTAGATGGAGTAAGTGCCCAAAACTTACTCTACCGCATGGATGGCAAGAACATTACCAGCTATATCGTATACGATGACAGTGGACGGGCAATTAAGCGAGTAGACTTGACAGGAAGGGCTCATGCAAATGTGCCGACACCTCACGCCGTTGAATACAAACACAACCAAAACTCAGCAGGAGACATTTACGTGCAAGCTGAGAAAACAGTTAGGCCAGCTAGATTGGATGAAATACCCTAGAAATTATGTTCATCGAACAAATATCCTTGAATGCAGATAAACTCAGCGATTTCCAGCAGTGGAAAAAAGCCAACGGCGATGATTTTTCACTCTGGGATTATCTTTTTGGATCTGCTAATATTGAAATTGCCATAGCTTTCACAAAACTATTCTGGCCAGATTTTGTCGAACATGAAGGCGGCATCTTTTTGTCCGAAGCCTTTAACAGTCAAATCTACGAACAGTGGAAAATCGAACTGGGGAATGATGTCGCTGCAATTGAGCAGGTGATGAACCACCAGCACGTTGATGACATTCTCCCCGGTGCCCAAAACGCTAGCAGTGAAAATTTATTGTATTTAGGACAAGCATTAGCTCAGATGTGGGAAAGTCGCCTAAAATCGCTTTATCCTCAGCGCCGTTTTCAAGTTAAATGCGATCGCGACGAAGACACGGTTGTAGTGACATTTTTTCAGGATAATTAATTAACCTTTCGCCGCCAACAATTCAGGTTGCAAAACCTGATTTAATTTGCCGCTGCGAAACCCCTCCAAATCCAAAGTCGCGTACACAAAACCAAACTCCTGAAACACCGCCACCAATCCAGGCAAATCCGTATTTATCACAAACTCCTGAATCTGCTCCGGCGGCAGTTCAATTCGTGCCGTATCTCCATCCGATCGCACTCGCAAATTCTTCAGCCCCAACTGCCGCAAATACCGTTCGGCGCGCCCCACTCTTTGCAACTTGGCAACAGTAATTTCTTCGCCGTAAGGAAAGCGCGAACTCAAACAAGGTTGAGCCGGTTTGTCCCACCAAGGCAAACCCAATTCTTTTGCTAACTGCCGCACTTCAAATTTAGTCATGCCGACTTCTGCTAAAGGCGATCGCGCGCCGCGTTCCTTCGCAGCCTGAATTCCCGGACGGTAATCCTTTAAATCGTCTGCATTTACCCCATCCACCACATAAGGATAACCCTTTGCTCGTGCTAGCGGTTTCAAAGTATCGTGCAGTTCGCTTTTGCAGAAATAGCAGCGATTAACCGGATTAGAAGTGTAATTGGGATTTGCCATTTCCTGAGTTTCGACTTCCTCGTGGGCGATGCCAATTTCTGCTGCTTGAATGCGCGCATCTTCTAAATCTTCTAGCAGTAGAGACGGAGAAACTGCGGTAACTGCCAAAGCGCGATCGCCCAAAACGTCCCAAGCAATTTTTGCCACCAAAGTGCTGTCAATGCCGCCAGAGTAGGCAATCAGCGCCCGTTCCATCTGCGCGAAAATATCTTTTAATTGTTCTAATTTTTGAGCTAACATAATTTCAACTTTTTGTTACATTATAAACACAGGAGCAAAAAACCAGACTAAACAAAAAGATATCAACAAAGCCGATCGCGATCTGTTGCCTTCTTCCCGCTTCTTGACATCCGTTACATCTACTGCCGAACTTCCTTCTCGTGCTATTCTGGATCGATACCGAGGGCTGCCAATCTCGCCAAAAGTTCTTGATTTCGCCGTCTTTCTTGTTCCAGCAGCGTCTCGGCTAACTCTTTGTCTTGCTGTTGGCGATCGGCCCGCTGACTTTCGTTTTCCGCCCGCTGGCGTTCGTTTTCCGCCCGCTGGCGTTCGTTTTCCGCCCGTTCTTCCGGCCACAAAAGTAACTCTCCTTCCGCATTCCACCAGCGCAGCCAAGAGCCCGTTCTACCTTCGCGAGATCCTCCCAAACTCCCAAAAATAGATCTAATCCAGGTATCAAATAACGCCCGTTTTCATCTGGATTTTGATTGTCGTAACGCTCGGATTCGAGCGCATAAACTTCTATTCTGCCCGTATGGGGTCGAAAAATCACATAGCGAGGAACTTTGATTACTTGTTCGTAAAAAAACCATTTGCCGATTTCTTCCGTGTGTTCGACAGAATATTCATCGCCGTAAGTAGCTGACAAAAATTCCATCACTACAAAGGGAACTGTTCCTTCGGTATGAGGCGTGTAACTGCGGCGCGGATAGCTGTGGGGCCAAGGTTGCACTGGCCGCACGTACATCCAGTCTGGGGCTTTGCAAATAGTGCGATCGTCCACAGCCGCGCACAAAGCAAAATTAGCAACTATTAGTGCGTCTTGGATTAGTTCCGGGGAATCCACTACAGACTGGCGCAAACCGTGAGCTAGCAAGGGATGGTCTGTATCGTCTACAGGGTCATCTGGTAGGATAAAATCATCGGCCAGCAGGGGCCAAGTAATCTTTAGCTGCGATATCGGTTTTTGAATTACAGCAGTCATAAGTCACCTCATTTTACCCATAAAAATTTGAGTTTTAGTCGAGATGGGCGATCGACAACCTTCTCTATATCTTAGCGCGCTAATTCGAGCGTAAAATAGGTTTGTAGTCAGGACTTTAGTCCTCAGTACAAACTATTGCCTCGGCGGTGCCCAATGCGCGTTTTAAAATTCTCGGCGGGAAAATATGGCGATCGCAACTGACAGCAGCACCACCACATACAGCAAACCGTAGCCAGCATCTGTAATCAAACCCGCCAAGTAAGGAACTTGTCCGTAAACAGCATCATTTTTTAAATTGAATCTGGCTAAATCCGGCAAAACCAGATAAAGTCCCATCATCAATTGTTCAATGCCAGGATTTTTAGTTAACTTACCCACAGCCACCAAATCCCGCGTCGAATGTCCCATCAAATAAACGCCAAATGTCAGTAAAGCTGCCAGCAGCGAACTGCTAAACACCCCAAATAAAATCCCGACACCAGCCATGAGACACAGCTCAAACCAAATAAACAGCGAAGCAATTAAAATGCTTTCCAAAGGGTAAGGAATCCGGCTAAAACTCAAAATAACCAGATAGACAACAGTCATGGCCGCTACAAGCACAAATAGCACCGCCGACAGCCCTAAGTGCTTGCCTACAATTAACTCAGCCCGACTTATCGGTTTAGCAACTAACAGGTAAACAGTCCGCTTTTCAATTTCTTTGTTGACCAGTTCGGTAGCCACAAACACTGTGGCAATTAGACCGAGAATGCTCATACCAGCCAAACCAATATCTAAGATAATTTTCTTCTCGGTTGTCGCGGCCAATTCGGGTATCAAGCGTACCGCTGCTCCCATCAACAGAGCAAAAATAATAATTATGTAAAGGATGCGATCGCGAATTACTTCCCAAAATACATTAATTGCGACTGTCAATATTCTTCTCAAATTCATCTAGTTATAAACCCGCTGGAAACTTTCGTCATATTTTAGTTTAAGGAAGAAGTCATTAGTCATTAGTCATTAGTCATTAGTCATTAGTCATTAGTCATTAGTCATTAGTTATTAGTCATTAGTTATTAGTTATTAGTCATTAGTCATTAGTCATTAGTCATTAGTCATTAGTTATTAGTCATTAGTTATTAGTTATTAGTCATTAGTTATTAGTTATTAGTTATTTGTTATTGGTAACAACTGACAACTGGCAACTGACAACTGGCAACTGACAACTGACAACTGACAACTGACAACTGCTTTCCGTCCAACGTCATCAGGAAGAAGGAAGAAGGCTTGGGAGCATCTCATTTTTGTAAAAAGCATCTTTTTTATTATAGTGCGAGTTCTTAAGCTCGCACTATAATTAAACGCAAAACACCAGATGCTCCCGAAGCTTCGCTTCGGCTGGCGGGCCAATCTCCCCATCTCCCAACCGCCAGAGACCGGCTCAAACCTGACTGTCTACCGCAGTTCCATCTTTTTTGAGTCCGGGTTTTGAGCGTTTGATAGCGTCGCAGGTTACAGTCGCCCGATTGGCTGTATCGAACACCTCGCAAGACTTGGTAAACGAATATATTTCCGGTCGAAAAACCAGCCCCATCCAGGTTGCTTGCATCTCTAACTGATAGCGCGACTGTCCTTGAACGATCGAAGTTTTGACATCCCAGCTACCATCTTCTGGGACTTTCCCAATTGTTCCTAATGCTTTATTTTTGAGAAAAAATCGCTCATTGTCAATATCTATTAAC
Source organism: Microcoleus sp. CZ3-B2 (assembly GCF_036705055.1). Taxonomy (NCBI): domain Bacteria; kingdom Bacillati; phylum Cyanobacteriota; class Cyanophyceae; order Oscillatoriales; family Microcoleaceae; genus Microcoleus; species Microcoleus sp. CZ3-B2. The sequence goes on from NZ_JAUBTN010000013.1 coordinate 110,148, forward strand.
ATTTGTTCAACCTGCGGCCACGGTTTGGTGCGGGCTTCATTTTTTACGTATCGCTCCATTGCATTGAGGATGACAACTCCTCGGGAACGATTAATAGTTGGCTGTTGAAATGTCACCACATAATCGCTTTTTCTCAAATCCTGCGATAAAATGCTCGGATACTGTTGTATCCAACTTTGAACTAAAAAATGAAATGTAAACCAACAGGAAAATGTCACATGAATTAGAGTAATCATCAAAAACTGAGGGCGCATCAACTCTCTGATACTTTCCCGTTTTGAATCGCTCTTCCAAACCCTGATTATTGCAAGAACTACTACTGCTATAATCGGCCCGGATATCCAGGCTATTTCCTTCTTGTCCGACGGCAATCTGATCAGCAACCACAATCCAATTAAGATGCTTGTCACCCACGGACTCAGGCTTACTCCTTTAATCACAAAAGGTGCTTGGCTGGTCAGCAAACCCATTGACAGTATAAAAAATAACCAGCTCATATCAAACATCAGAATTCTTGTCTGCCAGTCAGTGACTGCCGCCACTGCCAGCAAACCTAAAAAGATGCTGAGCAGTAAAGGAGTCTTCCAGTGGACAACTCTAGGCGGAATCATCGCCTTTTGAACTTTTTTATTGGCTTCCCACAGGTTGTTCGTCACCTTAGTGAGTTGCTGAGTGACATCCAAAAATTGCTTCATCATATATTTCAATTATTGACGCTTTCCACAAACAACACTGTTAAAATAACGATATTGCTAACAGTATGGGCGATTAAAACTGCTCCAAACTGGGTAGTTACTTGAAAAGTTTTTTTGAGAGGACGGCGGGTGAGAGTCGGCGGCCCTAAAAACTGAGGTTTGGAAGCTTTTTTGTTACCTAAAACCCAGTTTTCTATAATTTGTAAACTCTGCCATTTTGCTAAAAAAGTGATCGCCAATAATAAGACGGCAATCATAGTTAGGGTAGGGTAAAGACTCGGATTTCCGCCTAATAACATATAACCGATTAGCTCTTCCCGCAAATCTTTGGGAAGAATGCTTTCTATGCCGAAGAAAACTAACCAACCTACGCAAGTGCAAGCGAGATTGAGGATGGCTGTATATTCAACGCTGGTTTTGGGGCCGAGTTTCAGTAGTTTTTGCAGAAACCACGATTCGATCGCGATCGCCAAAAATATAATTAAAACTTGCACCAAAACAATCCGAAATGGGAAAACATTTGCAATCATAAGCTTTCAGGTATATCATCCCGGGTGAGATTTTAATTGTACAGCACCAGCGGAATCATCAAGAGCTGCTGGTCTTAGGCCTCAAGCTCCTTCGATCGATCGCCCTTGTGAAAATCAGGTGGTTTAGCACTTATCCTTTGACACTCCCTGGCGTGAACGCACAGGGATTCTTAATTCAGCGACTGACCTTTAAGCACCGCATCTCTTTCGAGCAATCCTCAAACCTTTCAACCGTGAAAAGACACCAATTGACGAGCCTGATTTACAGCAACCCCAGAGAGTCTATCTCCAAAAGCGTACTAGGGTACTGCACTTCGACTAAGCTCAGTGACCACCTAGAGTTTGGGCGTGCCCCGCCCTACTTTAATTGATGGAACCAAATTATCTATTTTCTGGTAATGAGAATGCGGTGATTCTCTAGCTCTGTTTGACAAGGTTTTCGCTACCCTTCTTGGTACTCTCTAGGAGTTTTTAGGTTCGAGGGTGCCGACTCAAAGCCGCTTCACAACCGCCCACCTTGGGGATTCCAACCATCTTAATTTTAACTCAAAGCCGTGCTAGAAGCACAGGGTTTTAGACCCAATTTTTTGATAATCTTTTGAGATCCGCCTGCACAATGGCAACATTCAACATTCAAGGCGCGCGATCGAAGTACCCACCCCAGTACCCACCCCGAACAAGACTCAAATAACAGAAGAGGCGGCGATCGCCAGCGGTACGGCCAAGTTAGCCGCCGTTAGTAGATCGCCAGCGGTGCGGCGCAGATGCTATAGTTTGGCGGAACAGCAAGAGCTAGATTGCATAGAAGCAGAACGCGGCTGGGAAATTGCTACAATGGCGATCGCCAGCGGCTAGTATAAAACTATCGTTCTCGACGAACTCAATCCCACAGTAGACTTAGAACTGCTGCCGGTAGAGCCGATCGTCCAAGCCCTGCTGCAGAAGCCCCGCGATACTGAAATCATTATCACCGGGCGCTGTCACAAACCCCACGCTGACCATGACTTGGCAAGCGTACACTCCGAGGTATACTGTCACAAACACTACGGCGATCGGGGCGTAGAATTCAAACGGGGTGTAGACTTTTAAACCCCAAAGTGGCGCGGAGTTCAATCCGAGCCAGTTATTTAAAAGCCAATACGCTTGAGTTAACAGGGTTTGTTTCCAAAGAACTCCCTACTCGACCCCTACTCCCCAAAAAAAAGGGGAAGCAAGAGAAAACTCTTGTCACCCCCATTTTGAACGGAAGCTAGGGAACAAGCTAAGGAGCGATCTTAATGAAACCGTATTGATTTAAAAACGGCCCTGCCTGAAAAACCGGAAATTGCCACAAAACCTTGTTACTAAGTAACCAATCCCTGACTTTTCATTGTCTGGCGATCGCAGCGATCGACCGATCTTAATCTTGAATTTCCTCCCCCGGAGGCGATCCCCGACCGCAAATCCAGAATGGAACATTAATAAAATGAGGTGCGTCTTCTTGAGCGTGAGCACCAGAGACAGCCCACAAGGATTATTAAAGGGTGAAGACATTGAAAATAAAAGCTTACAAGCAAAAAGTCGGGGAGGGAGAAAGTCTAGACACGGTTAACGCCAGTAGGCTAGACTTGCGGCTGGCAAACAGGTTAAACTACAGCGGCATCCAAACATTCGGTGTTCTAGGCAGTGTCTGTAGTCGCGAAAGCGATGACCAACAAGTATGAGGAGTGAAGCTGTATGACAACTTTAAGTGACGATCCTAATCAATTAGATTTAAACCTTCCCGGACTAGGGCCCGATACAATATTCGCCGGAGCCGGAGCGGATTTCGTAAGAACTTCCACCCTCGGCGGCAGTTTAATATTTGGTCAAGGCGATAACGATACCTTGGTTTCCGTCGGCCCGAACGACACCATATACGGCGGCGAAGACGAAGATTCCATCAGATCCCAGCGCACTCCCGCCTTGCTGTTTGGCGACGGAGGCGCAGACACCATAGTTGCTGAAGCCCGCGCTACCCTGTACGGCGGTGCGGGAGAAGACTTCCTGCAAGGTACTGTCGAAGCGAACCTCATATTTGGTAATGAGGACGCGGATACGATCCTGGGAGGAGCGCAGAGAAGAGACTCGCTCTACGGCGGCAAGGGCAATGACGCGATCGGCTTTTTCATCGCCGGTGGTGGCAACAACCTTTCTTTACCCGGTGACTTGGCTGTTGGCTTCGCTGGCAACGAAGGCAGCAACTACTTGCGGGGCGACTTGGGCGACGACTTGGTTGTAGGTATCAATCAGAGAGACAGTCTCTTCGGCGGTAAAGGTAACGACACCCTGCGAGGTGTGGCCAGCAGCAGCTACTTGTCCGGCGATCTTGACAACGATACTTTAGTTATTGAGAACGGTACCCAAGCCATCTCATTTTTTGGCACCACTGTCACCGTTGCTATCGGCGTTGAGAAAACCACCTTGCTCGGCGGTGGGGGCGACGATATTCTATTTGGCGGTTACGGCGATCCTAACAGCGGCAGAAACTTCTTGGACGGCGGCGACGGTAACGACACGATCACGGTTTTTGCTACGCAGGATACCGCTCTTGGAGGTGCCGGCGATGACATCATCAAGTCGTCTACGGCTACGATACCCGGAGTGTTGAGTTCAGGCGGTCGGAACTTGCTGGACGGCGGCGACGGCAACGATACCATCATGGCAGCTTTTTCGACTGACACAATGATCGGCGGCGGTGGCAATGACACCTTGAGTGGCCTCTTTGCTCAAGCCTTCGGTGGAGAGGGCGACGATACGATCGATGCCTCTTCTGCCGGTAATGCTGGGCGGATTAGTCTCGATGGCGGCCTGGGCAATGATTTCTTAATTGGCAACAGCACCTCCGGTGTCACCAACCTCATGAACGGTGGTGAAGGGAATGACATGATCATGTTTGGCACCACGGGCGATAAATTAATTGGCTCGTTTGGCGGTAACGACACCATCTCCTACGCTGTCGGTGTCACCTTTACCGGTATCACAACCACAAACGTGATTACCGATAACTTAGGCAGCAACTTCATCACCGGCGGCAACGGCAATGATTCGATTACTACCGGTGCTGGCGACGACATCCTGTTCGGCGGCCCCACCAGTCTTGTTACCCTAAGAGTTGACGGGAACGATACCTTAAATTCTGGTGACGGAAACGACACGCTGTTGGGTGGCTTTGGAGACGACTATTTGATTGGAGGAAACGGCAACGACTCTCTCGGCGGCGGGCCCGGTGCAGACACGCTGATTGGCGGCTTCGGCAGTGACAGCTTCTACTACGACAACTTCGGCGAGGGCGTCACGATTGACACCAACAACGTGGCGGTGAGTACGAACCCAGACCAGATCGGTGACTTTCAACCGGGCGTAGACAAGTTGGTATTCAATTACGATTCCTTCCTCTTACCACCATTTGACAATAGTCTGCCAAATCGAGCTTCTGCTAAGGCGTTCTTACAGCTCGAAACCGGGACTTACAACAACGATCTGAAGCCTGCTGAGGCGACGCCAGGGCAAGCGTTCCTCGTTTACGAAGGTACCACCGGTCGCTTGCTGTACGACCCTGACGGTGTTGGGGGCAATGCAGGCATTACACTGGCAGTGCTCAACGACAAACCAGGATTGACGGTGAATGATATTACCCTAATTTAGTTTAGGTGGCAGCGGGTAAGGTGGGTTTGGAAAAAGCGATCGCCCGCGCCAACTCTAAAAACTAATTGTGCTATGTTTCGAGCTAGGGATTGATATCCCTAGCTTTTTTATTGGCAGCGATTTTGAGGGACTCGGCGGGTGTGTTAGTTTCTTGGTGTCGCGAGGTGTTCCCCTGACATTTGTGTCAACAAACACGTCTTATGTAGTAGCGGTCTACTGTTTGACTATTAGGCCAGATCCCCCCTAACCCCCCGGATAGTCGGGGGGGACAAGAGCATTTTGCGTCTCCCGTCACCCCCATCACAGTTGGGGAAGAGCATCTTGCGTCTCCCGTCACCCCCACATAGTCGCCGGGACAAGATTCTTCTCAAAGTCCCCCTTCTTAAGGGGGATTTAGGGGGATCTGGCCTCAGCTAAAAGCGAGATTTATCAATGGTTTGACCTGTTTGTTGACACCAATGCCCCTTCACCAGTCCTACAAGTTTGCGCCAACAAAAAAAAGCCAGCAAACAATATGTTTGCTGGATTGAGTAGGCAGGAAAAATTTAGCAAATACTGTGACTAAGCCTTATCTACAATCTCTTTTGCTTTATCTTTGAGGTCTTCTTTCAGGTGCATTGCTGAGGCTTGGTCCTGCTTGGCTTGACCCTCTAATTTATCTTTTTGATCCCCTGTCACTTCGCTCACAGCTTCTTGGATTTTGCCTTCAATATTTTTAGCTGTAGCTTCCACTCTGTTTTCAATGTTCATGATTTTTTATATAAACTCTACAATTACCAATATAGAATTTTAAAGTTGAGTCTGTATCCGTCTTGAGATAGATTTGCGGTTAATGCCTAGGGCGGAAAAGGCTAGCATTTCTAGGTGCAGACGCGGTTCCAACCGCCGTCTGCATCTGGAATCTAGAAACCGTTGCGGCCCCAAATTACCATTGAAATTGAGAAGGAGAACAAAACTAGCACCGAAACCCAACCGAGTGACAAAATATCCATAGCTATTTATTGAACTAACTGTACAAAGTGACTTCAACCCTTATGATAAGTCAATTTGAGCCATTTTTGAAATGAGGGCGCTGTGAAGGACTCGTCAAATTTTAGTTTCGCTGAACGGGTAGAATCTTTGAAAGCAGGGACTGTTGCTGCTTTGTCTTGTTTTTGTGGTTTTGGGGCGATCGCCCTGGTTAACAGCTTAATCCTAGCCCGTTGGTGGGATTCTCTGGCGAGCTTGCAGGTAATGGCCGTTGACCTAAATTTTGCCTTCAGAGGAGTGATGGTGCTTTTGGGCGGTTTCTTATTCGGCGTTACCTACCGCTACGCTATCCGGTGCGATACTAACCCGCACCTTAAGTCTGGTGTGGTGTTGGCTTTTGGGCTGGTGCGGGCTTTTGGACAGTTGGATGCGGGACTTTCTTTTGAGGCGGGGGAAATACCTGGTTTCCAGGAGTTATTGCCGTTTGCGGTTGGTGCGGTGGAGAGCGTGGTATTGTTTGCGATCGCGCGTTTGGTGTTGGATTGGGCGATCCTCTTCGAGGGCTTCGCTAACGGGCGATCGTTGATTAAACCCTTCGGGCGATCGTAGACAATATCATATCCGGTCGTGCGATCGCAAAAACAGTTCGATCGCGCGTGCGGACTTTAATCCGCTCCAATTTGCGGACTAAAGTCCGCATTACCAACTAATAGCCTTTTTATTTCAAACCTAATACCTCATATTCTAAATTGCCGTAAACCATTTGCTTGTCTACCGCCGACAAAACCTTATTGTTAGCAGCATCAGAAACTAAACACCGACAAACTAAATCCGCTACATCCGCCCGGTGAATCGTTCCCGCCACCCGAAAATCTTCCGTTAAAACACCGTTCCCCGTCGCCGGTTCCGATTTCAATCCGCCCGGACGAATCACAGTATAAATCATCCCGCTTGCTATCAAATGATTTTCCGCTTTTTCCTTTTCAATTAACACCGGGCGCAAAGTTTCTAAAGCTTGCGGCGGCAAAGCAGCAGCAGTGTTACCGCTGCCGATGGATGAAACTAAAATAAATTTTTGCACGCCTGCTTTAACAGCCGCATCAATCAAGTTTTTGTTGCCCAAATAATCGGCTCTTTCCCCATCCTTGGGCAAGCCGCCAACGGTGCTGATTGCGGCATGAATTGGTTCGCCGCCAGCCATTGCAGCTTCCACAGCCGCAGCGTCCAAAGCGTCGCCAGTCATGACTTTGATGCCCATTGCTTCTAATTCAGTGCGGTGGTTGGGCGATCGCAAAAGTGCAGTTACTTGCATCTTTTGTGCTACGAGACATTTTGCGATTTCTAAGCCAACGCCTCGGCTAGCACCTGCTAAAAAGATATGCAATTTCTCTGTCATTATTTATTACCTCGAATTCCTAACAATTTTTATTATACAGCAATCATTAAGATGATTTAGACACTTTTGATTAGATTCATTGCAGAAGTTTTTAATTGATATATCGATCGCAGATAAAATACCGATGCAACGCAGACAAACGCAGAAATCTTGAAAATTGTTGAGAAATTAATTGAATGCAAGACAATGAATGAGGGCAGACTTTGCCGTTTTTTAGTTGTTTGTATCATATATTATTAGCTAAACACGCCCCTACAAAATACCCAATGACTAATGACTAATGACCAATGACTAATGACTAATGACTAATGACTAATGACTAATGACTAATGACCAATGACTAATGACTAATGACTAATGACTAATGACTAATGACTAATGACTAATGACTAATGACTAATGACT
>NZ_JAUBTN010000014.1:0-93675 GCF_036705055.1 Microcoleus sp. CZ3-B2
TCTATCCAATGTCTAAGAGTTTTGTTTCTGACAAATTGAGCCGTCCGAATCATGTCGTCGATGATTCGATATTGCTCCGCTTTGCCCTTCAACTTAAACTCTAAAACTATCATTGGAATAGTTTATCACTTTTGCTAAAACTTTTACTTATAAGTCTGTATATTTAACAAGTCTTCACACTTGTTGTAATTAAAGCCGTCCTATAAGGACGGGGCTTTAGACCCAATTTTTTGGTAAAATTATGTGCGGTCAAACATGGACACTCGATCGGGCTAAAGCCACGCTCGATTATTGCTTCTACGAATCGACTTGCTGATGCACCCATTACTTCAACTAGACAGTTTTTGACTGACCCCGACCAAAAACGGGTGGCGTGCCGCCTACTCCGATCGCGGCGATCGCCAATTTTGAAAAGAACGTTCCTGCTAGGGTGATTCATCTCCTGCAAGTAAATCGAAAATCGAAAATCGAAAACTTGTACAGCGAAGCCGAAGTATCGAAAACTTGTACGGCGACTCGTGCCCTGGGACTTGTGTCCAGCGAAGCCGAAGTAAGCCGCAGCAAGCGGAAAAATCTAAAATCTAAAATCGACTGACTTTTTTCGGCTTTGGGCTGTGAGAGTCGCTGCGGTTTTGCTAGTCTTGAATCAAGTGGCATTGAGACTGCTCTGCCATTCTTCCAGAAAGCGGGCGGTGGCAAGGTTTTCGAGACGCTCTCCGTTGGGGGAGTGTTGTGGGTGATTGCTGTGCGCGATCGGGGAAAGGATGCTATCCCCGGATTGGGAAAACGACACCAAAGACTACTTAGTATTTTCGGTCTTTAAGTAGCTTAAAGTATGTTTGGATAGGTTTTAGGAAGCAGAGGACTATTAGTGTGCTGTATCTAGCAGAAGTACAAAAACAGAGAAGCGGCTTTGGTCTCGGTGGCGGTAAGGCTGAACTGAAACTGCTAGCTTGTCAGCGGGGCGAACACAATTGGAGTGCCGTACCGGGGGATGATGCGATTCCAGTTGAGGAAGCTAATAAGTTTAACGACGGCACGCTGGTGCTGGTTGAGTTGAGCGCTAACAAGCAAGTACAGCGGATTCAGGAGGCTGCCCGCCAGTTGGTGAGCATTCTGCAAAATTTCTCGCGCTTGCAGGACAAGTTTAAGGATAAGGAAGAGGAAATTGAACAGTGGAAGGCTTCTCTGACGTTTTCGAGTCAGGAGCTCAATCGCCGGGAAATGGAAATGCAAGCCCGCGAAGAGCAGTTGGCTCAAATGGAGGAGGAGTTGGAGCGGCTGGAGGCTCAGCGCTCGGAAATTGAAAATACTCGCGATGAGGCTAACCGATTGCGGGATGAGGTCGATCGCAGCCGGGTGGAAATTGAGACGGCTTGGGAACAGTTACGGGGCGAACAGCAGCAGGTGGCTCAGCAGCAGTCTCAGATTCCGCAGGGGGCTGCGATCGACGAGCAGCAGGCACTGAGGATTCAGGAGTTGATGAACAAGCTGGGAGGTGCAATTTCTGCCGCTCAAGGGGTTCGGGAACAATTGAATCAGTCTTTTGGTGTTGTGGGAGCTCAGCAAGCAATTTTGGATTTGCACTGGCAGCAGTTGGAGCAAAAACGGGCCAATGCTCAGCAGCAGCAGGAAGAGGTCGAACGACAGCTTCAAAGCCTGCAAAGCCGCTGGCTGGAGTGGTATCAATCTCAAGATGTTTTGGGACAAGCTCGGGCGGATCTTAAGGGGCATCAAAGTACGCTCAGCGCTAAGCAGGATCAGGTTGAGTCGATGTATTTGCAGGTGCGGGCTGTTGAGGATATGTACGAGCAATTTTCTCGGTTCGCATCTGCTGCGGGTGCTGGGGGTATGGAGCAGGCAGTAGATGTGTCTGCTCTGGAGCAGATGCCGGTTGATGAGTTGCAGGGGCTGGTGCAACACTTGCAAGAGGATTTGGAAAAGGTGTTCCGCTTTGTTAACGATCAAGAGGAGGAGTTGACTCTCCAACGGGAGACTATTGAGGAGCTGCAAGGGAAAATTCAAGCGGCTTCGGAGTACGATCGCATGGCTTTGGAAAATGAAATGGCCGATGAGCTCGAAAGTTATCAGATGTTGAACGAAACTCTGGTGGGACAGCGGCTCCGCTTGCAGGAACGGGAGGATGTTTTGAAGCAGCATCAGGGGGTGCTGTGGCGAAGATTGGGTACTGCTAATGCTCCAAAACAAGATCCTGCTGATATTGATTGGGAGCCGATGGTTGCAAAGCTCAATTCTGTGCGCCAGCAGCAAAGCCAAGAACTGCAAAGGCTGGAAAATGAAATTAAGCAGGTGCGGGAACTCATATCTCAAATTGAGGAAAATGTCAACATCCAAAATGTAGAAAGTGAGTCGAAACGTTACGAACTCAAGCAGTTAGAGCAGAATTTGTTCAACCAAAAAGCTGCTGTGGCGGAACTCTGGGGCCGGGTGAATGTTTATCAAGAAATGTTGCAACCGGTGCAGGACAATTTGAGCGGGCTGCGCCTGAAGCTGGAAGCGGCGGGGGCGGAACTCGATCGCGTGCAGCATACTGGGGAGGAGCAAGATCGGGTAGTTTCGGATCTGCGACAAGTTTTTTCGGGCTTGATGACTGCTTAAAATTTAAGATCTAAAATTATCCAAGGTTTTTCAACTCGGGCGATCGCTCCTCCTGGAAATGGATCGGTTTGCGATCGGTTGGGCGCTGCGATTAAGCTGGTGAGTTTTTCTACGCTCTCAAAGCTGGGCGCTGAGGGTAATATTTGTTGCAGTAGCTGTCGCATAGCCCGTCGCTGCAACGCTAGGGGTGCTTCTCGCAAAATCGGGCGATTTAAGTTGACGGGCAGTTGAAATTTCACCTGCTCGCTGTCTGCAATGGGACAGATTGCTCGCTGTAGCAAGTCACGGGCTGCAAGTTCGAGATATTCGACGTCGGCGCGGAGGAGTTCGGCTGTTTGGGCGATCGCCTGTTGGGCTTTTGGATTGAAATGAGTTTCTAAGTAAGGCAATAATTCCGATCGAATGCGGTTGCGGGCATATTTTAAGTCTTGATTTGTGGAATCTTCCCAAATTGGTAGTTTTTGCTCTTGACAAAATTGACCGGTTTGCGAGCGGGTGATTTCGAGCAAGGGACGAACCAATCTAAAATCGGCCGATATTTGGGAGTTGGGATTTTCCTCGGAATTCTCCAATCCAAAATCTAAAATCGGCGATCGAAAATCGCACAGGGGGCGCGTCCAGGTGAGGGCAGAAAGTCCGTCGGCACCGCTACCGCGAATCAGGTTGTAGAGGAGTGTTTCGGCGCGATCGCTGGCTGTGTGGCCTGTGACAATGTAGGGGTAGTTGTGGGCGATCGCAATTTCGGTTAAAGCTTGATACCGCCACTGTCTTGCGGCCGCTTCGGTTTTGGGGACTAACAAGGCGGTTTGCAAATAATAGGATATGCCCCAATTTTTCGCTAAATTTTCTACATGACTTGCATTTAATTGAGAATCAGAACGCCAGCGGTGATCGCAGTGGGCGATCGCTAAATCCCAACCCCATTTTGGTTGCAAATCCACCAGTAATTTGAGCGAACACAGAGAATCTTGGCCGCCGGATACTGCTACCAACAATCGCTGATTTGAGGGCAATATTTGTCGCAGCAGCAGCGTCCGGTGCAGTTGAGCGTGGAGGTGCGTCCAATTGGAAGATTGAGCCATGAGAGCAGTTTTTCATGCAGTAAGTCATTGGGCATTGGCCCGCGCAGGGCATTAGTCATTAGTCATTAGTCATTAGTCATTAGTCATTGGTTATTGGTTATTGGTTATTGGTTATTGGTTATTGGTTATTGGTTACTTGCTACGAATTCCCAATTTCCACTTCTCAATTCCCAATAACAACTAACAAATAACAGTCAACAGTCAACAGTCAATAGTCAACAGTCAATAGTCAACAGTCAACAGTCAACAGTCAACAGTCAACAGTCAACAGTCATTAGTCATTGGTGCTGTCCTCCCCGAGCTTTCCGTCCAATGTCCAATGTCCGAAGAGAAATGGAAGAAGGAAGAAGGAAGTTCAGCGTACTCGCAGTCTAGCCTGCAAGCTATGGTAGTGCTGTCCACGAAGAGCGGTTAGACAAAACTCGCTCATCGCCGACACTAAGCCCGTGCTATATCGCGACAGCTTGCAAAGCGAAAAAAAAGCTTTTTGCAAAAATATGAGATGCTCCTAACAAATGGGTGTTGAGGGAATTGGGAATTGGGCGGAGCGAAGCGGAGGGATTGGGAATTGGTAATAGGGCAATTTCCCTTTTTTTCACTCACAATTGCCACTTTCCCATTCTCTAAATTTCTGCTTTTTAGCTCCACATTCCTCTACTTTGAGGGTTGCTGTCTGGATACCCAGACAAAGGATAATTGTCACTTATTTGTGTTGAATCGGCTACAGTTGGTTCATCATTAGTATCAGTTGGGAATGAGCTATTTTGGTCGTAGGCCTGCGCGGTGTCTGATGTTTCTGGGGAGGCTGGAAGGGCTTTTTGTTCTGTTACCTCAGATTCTATCGGGTAAAACTCCAGACGCATCCTAAGTTTGCCTTTTGTCCAGTTTTTTCCGGCACTTAAAACTTCGCAATCCATGCCGTCTGAAAACAAGTGTTGTTCTAGCAATTTTGACTGCATAATGGTCATAAATTCGCTAACTTTGAATGTACACTGATACATTAAAGCGCTGGCAGGAGCAGACAAAACATCGTCTTCTTTGAGAAATATTTGTGATTCGTCCATATCAATTGTCCTGTTAATGAAGGAAGACGGAAAAGGGAAGAGAACCCTTCGGCTACGCGAGCGGGTAAAAAGAAGGAAAAGGGAAGAAAGTTTTTGATTCTCGATGCTTTTATAAGCTGGCATTGCATTGATGTCAAGTTTACCTCAAACGCAGTACCGGTCTGCTGTTTTACGATCGGGCTCCGAGCCCCCCAAATTCTTGCCCCCTACTCCCCCTTAAGAAGAGGGGGGGTGGAAGCGATGGAAGTCCCCTTTTAAAGGGGAATTTAGAAAGAGTCAGACTCGGATGCAAACGAGAGATACAGAGGATTTTAGGCTGAGTTTGACACTAATATTGGGCGTTGCCACCTGAGAACCGGAGATGCTATTAATCCCTATGCTTGGATTTATGCTGTTTTTCTGTGGCTGATTGGTGGCTGGGAAATTAGAAAAACCAACCGTAGGAATGTAAACCTTTGCCTAGCAGATTAACGCCTAAATAGCAAATCCAAACTACTACAAAACCTGTGGCGGCTAAAATTGCTGGGCGTCTTCCCTGCCAGCCGCGAGTGATGCGGGCGTGCAGGTAGGCTGCAAATACTAACCAAGTAATTAGCGCCCAAGTTTCTTTCGGGTCCCAACTCCAGTACGATCCCCAAGCTTCGTTGGCCCAAACGGCACCGGCGATAATTCCAACTGTCAGCAAGGGGAATCCTAAACCGATGATGCGATAGCTAATGTTATCAAGGGTTTCTGCTAGATTCAAACGCTGGGGCGAGAGAAGTTCTGCGGTTTGAGTTGGGGCGGTTAATGCGGTTTGAACGGTTGCTAGTTCTAGCACTGCGGTGGTGCTGTAACCGTTATTGCTGTTGAAAGCGGGTTCGCCAACAGGTTGTCGGCTGTCGTCGTCGGCTGGGGGTTGGGGGTTTTGCGGGCGTTGGAGGCGGTAGTTGCCGTTGCGGTTGCTGTTGGTGCCGAAGGAACTGCCGGTGAGTTCGATTTTTTGGCCGCGGGTGACGATTAAAAATGCGATCGCCAGCAATGCTCCTACCATTAAGGTGGCGTAACTGAGCATCATGACGCTAACGTGCATCATCAGCCAGTTGGATTTGAGGGCTGGTACTAGGGGCTCTGCCGATTGCATGGTGTCGGGGAGAGTCAGGGCGGCAAAGGCGGTTATTGCCATTGCTACGGGGGTTGTCGCTACTCCTACTAGGCGGGAACGGCTCATGTTTTCGGCGACTAGATGGATGGCGGTGATGCCCCAAACTAGGAAAAATAGGGATTCGTAGAGGTTGCTGAGCGGGAAGTAGCCGGCTTCTATCCACCTAGAACCGAGTAAGGCGGCGATGGAGAGGTTGGCGACGGCCATTCCTGCGGTGCCTAGGGCGGCCAGGTAGGGAATGTTGGGGAAGGCTGCGCCTACCCAGTAGATGAGCATTGTTGCGAACAGGATGGCGAAGGAGATGTTGTCCAGCCAGTTCTGAAGTACGACCAGATCCATATTATTTACTCCGGTAGTGTTTTTACTTATTTTTGCTAACTAGATCGATCGTACTGGGGTTCGGGAGTTTTGGGTTTGAGATTTTGAATTTTTGTGGCAATTATGAGTTTTTGGGGGTGGTTGAGGTGCCTGGGGGCGATCGGGCGGACGCATCAAATAAGCTACTCTTGACCCACCAGACGAGTGTCACCCCGTCAAGTCGCGCTGGTTGATTCTGGCTGACGGCTTGAGGTTGGACGAGTTGAAAGTAAGGAAACACCGAATGCTGAGGGGCGAAATTAGATCGCCCGCTAACAAATTTATTCCTGGACGTAGAGGGGGCAGAAACAGGGTTTTTTCAGGAAAATGCTTCGTTTTCACCCAGAGATTAAGTAAAAAACCCGGTTTCTTTGTCGGGAGTGCGTCTAGGACTGAAAATATAGGATATTTTTTGATATTGGGCTATCTCGAATCGTTTAAAATTGATTTAGCAGATTACCCACTTGCTGTTTTTGCAACCAGCAAAAAAACGGAATCCCCCGAATCAAGTCGTGGATACTCCCCAAATTTTAGACAAAAGCTTAAGCTCCGGTGATTCATCTAGAAAAGTCAATTCTAAAATTGAAAATCTAAAATCTAAAATCGACTGATGGTTGGATAAGTTGCACAGGCTAGATGATATCATGTGCAGTCGATTAGTATAACAAAAATAGTTCGTAGTGCGGACTTGCATACGCAATCCCGGAGCGGACTTGCATAGGCACTACGAACCAATCCGAGATCGGTCAATCGATCGCACACGATAGGAGATGTTGAGTTAATGCGTCGAGATTCAATTTTTTATAAGTTATTTCAAGAAGCTCCGACGCTGTTGTTTGAGCTATTGGAAGAGTCACCATCAAATGCGGAACAATATCGATTTGATTCGGTGGCGGTGAAGGAACCGAAGTTTGAAATTGATGGGGTGTTTTTGCCGCCGGATGCTGCACCGGGAGTTGTATATTTCTGTGAGGTGCAGTTTCAGCGGGATGAATTGCTTTATGAGAGATTGTTTGGTGAGTCGTTTTTGTATTTTTATCGCAACCGCCAGCGATTTACTGATTGGGAAGCGGTGGTAATTTATCCGAGTCGATCGACTGAACAATCCGAAACGCATCCCTATCGATCGCTCACCTGCAGCAATCAGGTACATCGGGTATATTTGGATGAGTTGGGTGCGATCGAACAGTTGCCGCTGGGAGTGGCGCTGATGGCGTTGACGACTATCGACGAAGCGAGTACGCCGGAAGCTGCGCGATTGTTGCTGGCGCGATCGCAGCGGGAGGAATCGGAAGCGGCGAGTCGCGCCATAATAGAGATGCTGACGACAATACTGGTCTACAAGTTTACAAATTTGAACCGAAGGGAGGCAGAGGCGATGTTAGGGATTACGCTTGAGGAAACTCGGTTTTATCGGGAAGCTAAGGAAGAAGGCATTGAACAAGGCATTGAACAAGGCCGCGAACAAGGCATTGAACAAGGCCGCGAACAAGAAGGAAGAGCCTTGATTTTACGTCTGTTAAATCGCCGTCTGTTAAATCGGCGAGTTGGAACTTTGCCGGAATCTATTACCTCTAGAATTGCTGATTTGTCGATCGAGCAAATTGAAACTCTAGCAGAGGAATTGTTAGATTTTCAGTCGATCGCAGATTTAGAGATTTGGCTGGAAAATTTGCCGCAGGAAGACTGAGGCGATGTGAGGGATTACACTTGAGGGGGCGATCGCGCCCTTTGCGCGCACAAACACATCAAACGCACTCCCCCTCTGCTTCCTGGGTTCTGGGGCCTATGAAAGTGCATCCGCCGTTGCTGGGAGGATGTTAAGGGTGCGATCGGGGATGATTCCGGCGGATTTGAAGCGGATTGATGATGGAAGATGTTTTGGGCGATCGTACCCACAGACTGATGTTAAATTTTTCTGTATGGCTAGTCTAAATGGGAGCATCTCACTTTTGCAGCCAAGCTAGAAATTGGAGGTAGGAGGCAGGAGACAGGAGACAGGAGGAAAGAGGAAGAAAGAAGGAGTCAAAAGAAGTCTTTTTACAAATATGAGATGCTCCCGTCTAAATCAATGGCGTAATTCTTTTAGGAGAAATCCCCCCTTGGAATTTTATTCATGACTACAATCACCAAATCCGATTAGCAATGCTGAAGATTCAACCCCCCTCAATTTTCTCCATCCTTTACATAAAAGCACTACCAAAATAGCCTGTACAATGACCTAACATTAACAGTCCAGCACGCAATCGCCCGCCAAGAAACCCGGTTTCTTTGCATGACTGGGGACTGCAGCGGAGGATTTTAGTCCATTAAACCCGGTTTATGACAACCGCTGCACAAGTCCTAATTAAGTTATAAAAATAATCAACGATCTTGCCTCCCGCCGTTGCTGTTTAATATCATATCCGCACGACGAACTGCACGCGCAAGCAGGTTCGTAGTGCGGACTTAACTCTGCTTTCCGCCAGCAGAAAATGGACACTATAAACCAGATTCGTAGTGCGGACTTAAGTCCGCTTTCCGCCAGCAGAAAATTGACACTACAAACTTTGTTTGTTATGACAATCGAACCGACAGGATATAAAGAGTTTTCATGGCGGATTTGTTCAATGATTTAAGAGTTAATTGGGAGAAGTTTGGACGGTGGGCGAAGGACTCGGTGCACTAGGATTCGGCGAGGGCTTTGGAGAAGGAGTGGATTGGTCGGATTTTTTGAGTCTGACAAAAGCGTCGTAGCGGGTGGTACGATCGCTAATGACGGCCGCTGTAACGCCGATCGACCGCGTGGCATCTATCCACATTTTTTGGGTGGGAGGAAACTCCGGTAAAGCTAGGTTTTTCGGGTTAAACGCAGTTTCGGTGTCGATGAAAAAATTGCCGTTGTTGGGCTTAAGTTGCGATCGTACAGTTTTCTGAAAAATTTCGCTGCTTAAAAGCGGACTTTTCGGCGCAGGAACGATCGCCTCAACCACGGGAGCTCCTACTGCGATAAACGCAACATTATTCATCCAGCCGCGAGTTACCGCAATCCCTCCAAACTGCGATGTCCATTTAGTCGCAGGTTGACCGCCGACTTTAATTTCCTCAACTCTAAACCCTTTCATTTTCATCGTTTCATCAAGCTGTTTCAGGGATTTGTTAGCTGCGCCGCGGTTGTTTGTTTCCACCATAAATACAAATCCAGCAGCATATTTGTCTTTGGGATTTGGCGCGCTGGCAGGTATTAAGGACAGAGAAAATTCTCCCCCCATCCAGTCGAGCAAATCTTTATCTAAATCCAAGCCGGTAGTGGATTTTAAACCTGTACGCAAAATTTGGGGATTAATTGGGGACAGCGGGTTAGCATCCGCTCCCAATACATAGTCTTGCCACAAACGCTGCAAGTTGCCGCCGGATACCATCATGATTGTATTGCTTGGGAGGCGGTCAACCATTTTTAAAGCGTTGTTTTCTACCACTATCTTTCTAGTGGAATCTGGTTTTAGCCAAGAGATGGATTTGAATCCAATGCCTTCTGAATCTAGTGTCGCTGTGGTGGCAAATCCCTGATTTTGTTGCAGTTTTTCCAGGTTTTCTGGCGAAATTTCGCGGGCTGAGTTGGCTGCTGTAAAGGCTGCTGCAACGGGCATATTGACGTAGAGTTGACCGAAGGCTGCTGGATCTTTTATTTGTTGGATGGCGTCTGCATAGCCGGGGGTTTTGGCGAGGGATGGTTCGCCTTTGTAGGTGTCAATTATTCTGTCTGTGGCGCTGGGTTCTGTGGTGACTGCTAGATAGTTTGTGCCGAGTACCGCAACTGAAAAACTGCGATCGGGTATACCTTGAGTTTCTGTAACTTGCACGCCTTTATAATTGCGCTCAACCATTTTTCCTTGGTTGAGGGATCTGGGTTTTGCTAATAATTCTTTGGCTTTAATCGGGTTAGCAATTGGCAAGATAATTGCGACTGACTGCTGCATTGGCTGAGGCGGGGGCGAGTTGGGTGTCCGTGGGGGGACTGGTATTGCTGTTTTGTTTCGCAGAAACGCTACCATTGCTGTGTTACCTACCCACGGTTGAATGTCTTGCGCGTAGGCGTAACCGTTGGTTGTCAGGAGGCGATCGCGCAATTCGCTTAAAAACCTTTCAAACGAAGCTTTTGACTCGGGCGTACCAAACTCTCGCAGTTTATTCCACTGCGATTCATCGGTAGTTATGGATAGAGTCATCATCGCATCTTGCGGGACAACCGTTGCTCCCGCCGGTAAGTCTTTGGCGGGCCCGCGAGAAATGACGAGGTAGTACGCGAGAAAGCCTAAACCGATCAGAAGTGTAGCGGCTCCGATCGCAAACAGCAGGGAAGATTTATCTTTCTTAAACATTATTCGTAAGGTTTGGGTGCTCGCAACATCATAAATTATATCGGGCATCGGGCATCGGGCATCGGGCATCGGGCATTGGTAATTTGTTATTTGTTATTTTTTATTAGAAAAACTACTAACAAGTAACCACTAACCACTAATCACTATAGTCCTAGATACGGAAACCGTTTTTTTACTAAATAGTGCATTTTCGCCTTTAATACTGGTGAAAAACCCGGTTTATTTCGTATTTACGCGAATTCCTAAGCTGTTGCACATTTAAATTGTATATTCGGGGCGGGCAGGATGCCCACCCCACAAAACTTTGATTATTTCTTGACACACAATTTAAAAGCAGAACAGCTTACACTAACTATGCCCAATCCCTCCGCTTCGCTCCGCCCAATCCCTCCGCTTCGCGCTCGCCCTGCGCGGGCCGATGCCCAATCCCTCCGCTTCGCGCTCGCCCTGCGCGGGCCAATGCCCTAATGTTAGTTTCTAGCCTTAAAGTCTTTAAAAATCGTTTGAAACGAGTACATCAACCGGTGGACATCGTTTGTCGCCCTCGGAAAAATGTTGAGTTCCCATTTTTTGCGCGCAGTTGTTAGTAGTTTTGCTACGGGCTGGGAGTAACTGTTAGAAATGAAATAGCTGCCGCCTTCGTAACGAATATCTGACGCTAATCCGATAAAAGCACCAGCCGTTTCTAGTTGAATTTCCGAGGTGTAGTGTTCAGTTTTGACCGCTAAAATTACTTGCGAGTGTCGGGGTTCGCGGTTGAGCAAGCGACAGATATTCGCTTCTTTTTGGTACAAAATTAAAACGTTGCAGTTGTGCAGAACTCCGGCTCTACCTTGGACTTTTACTCCGAGGTGAATTTCTAGGGCTGGTTTGTCGGGAAATTCCACCACAGCATGAGTGTATGGATGTGCGGTGCCGTGGATTGTTCCGGCTGTTTTTCTAAAGGTTAGATATTTCGGTGTTTCGTCGTCTAAAACGTTGTTGTAATAAATATTACCGCCTTCATTAGCAACTGCTTTTAGCAGGATGGTGAATAGGTAAGCGTCAAAAATTCTTGCTTGTTCTGCTGCTCCGTTAAAATCGGGGTCGATGGAGCTTTTTAATTTGCTTTTAATGTCGGAATTGAGGGCGTAGTTGCTAGGCTCTGAGGGCAGTTTTTCGAGTAGTTGCTTGAGGGCGATCGCCTGTTTGTGGCGAGGGGCCGTCACACTGGAGGTAAACTCGATTGTTTGGGCTGTTTCTGCACCTGAATTGGCAAAAATAATTTTTGTTCCCAGAGGAGAGGTTTCCGATTCTACTTTCAAGAAATAAGCTATTTCGTCTTCCATTTCGGAAGTGTTCACCGTCGCTTGTCCGACAGCATCAATTAACAGCAAAAGTTGTTCTTTTGCGGTATAATCTTCTATCTTGAGCAGAGGTGTCTTTCTTTTGAGCGATCGCTCTTGAATTACTTTACCTATCTCTACAGTATCTGCTACTTGTTGAACTACCCAATCCAATTTAAACTCATTTAGAATTGCCGCCAGTTCTTGATAGAGTTTGGCGTACTCGATGTCGTCCATAATTGCTTCTGCACTGCACACTATATCTAATTATACAAGGCGGTTGATTTTTTTGTCAATCTGCCAACAGCCAACAGTCAACACTCAACACTCAACACTCAACTGCCAATTAGCAGTAAGCTATTTTACGACAAACTAGCGATCGAACTATGGCAACTATCAACGACAACTACCTCAAACTCAAAGCCGGCTACCTGTTTCCCGAAATTGGGCGCAGGGTGAAAGCCTTTGCAGATGCGAATCCCCAAGCGCCCATCATCCGGCTGGGGATTGGCGACGTGACGGAACCGCTACCGGCTGCTTGTCGCGAGGCGATGGTGGCGGCGGTAGCAGACATGGGTTCGCGGGATACCTTCAAAGGATACGGCCCGGAACAAGGTTATGAATGGCTGCGGGAGAAAATTGCCCAGCACGATTTTAAGTCGCGGGGATGCGAAATTGATGCTTCGGAAATCTTTATTTCTGACGGTTCTAAGTGCGACTGCGGCAACATTCTCGATATCTTTGGCAACAATAACACGATCGCAGTTACAGACCCAGTTTATCCGGTGTATGTAGACACGAACGTGATGGCGGGGCACACGGGAGATGCGAACGAAAATGGCGAATACGGCGGCTTAGTTTACCTGCCAATTACCGCAGAAAACAATTTTACGGCCCAAATTCCCACAGACAAAAAAGTCGATTTAATTTACCTGTGTTTCCCCAACAATCCGACGGGCGCAACTGCAACGAAGGAACACTTGCAAGCTTGGGTAAATTATGCTAAGGCGAACGGTTCGATTATTTTCTTCGATGCGGCCTACGAAGCGTATATTACCGATCCGAGTTTACCGCATTCTATCTACGAAATTGAGGGTGCGCGCGATTGTGCGATCGAATTTCGTTCTTTTTCCAAAAATGCTGGTTTCACCGGTACTCGCTGCGCCTTTACAGTAGTACCGAAGACTTTAACCGGAAAAGCAGCCGACGGTTCCGATGTCGAAATTTGGAAGTTATGGAATCGCCGCCAATCTACTAAGTTTAACGGCGTTTCTTACATTGTCCAGCGCGGTGCAGAGGCGGTTTATTCGGAGGTGGGAAAAGCACAAATTCAGGCGTTAGTCAATTTTTACATGGAAAATGCGGCGATTATTCGCGAGAAATTGACAGCGGCCGGAATTGAGGTTTACGGTGGCGAAAATGCGCCTTATGTGTGGGTGAAAACGCCTCACGGTTTGACGAGTTGGGAGTTTTTCGATAAGTTGCTGCAAACTTGCAATGTGGTGGGGACACCGGGTTCTGGTTTCGGCGCGGCGGGCGAGGGTTATTTCCGCATTTCGGCGTTTAACAGTCGGGAGAATGTGGAGGAAGCGATGAGACGGATTGGGGAAGAGTTTAAGGTTTAATATCCTGTTCTGCTTAAACCGAAAAGCCGCCAGGGAATTCATTCCCTGGCTGATAACTAAAGTCCTCGCTATGAGGACTGAAGAACTCATTAGTTTTATGCAAGAGGATTTTTGATTTGAGGTAAGGGTTTCAACCGCCGTCTTATCTCATACATCATATCATGCGCGATCGATTACGATAATAAAAACGGTTCGTTGAACCAATCGCGAGATCCGTCAATCTACTGGACACGATACCACAACCAAAGAAACCGGGTTTTTGCAGTTTTTGCTTTCTGTAACCCAATATTCTCGAAAAAACCCGGTTTCTGACCGCCCATGCTGTCGAGCCGGAAGAGCAACTTTATGTTTTAATTGTATCCATGATTGGGAACAAAAATATGCACCTGAATAGCAACCAAATTCGTCAACAGTTTCTTGAATTTTATGCAGCTAGATCTCATCAAATCCTCCCGACTGAACCTTTTGTTGTCAAAATTCCCTATTTAAATTCAATATCGCGAACTAATTTGTGGACGTTACCATTCCACCCTATTTCCCTCGGAGAGAAATACTCGCCCGAAAATCACAGTGCGATTTTACAAAAACATATTTCTCCGAATGTCCGGGTACTCACCGAGCGCCATCCTACCTTTTTCGAGATGTTAACTCACTGGGGCGATTACTCCAAACAACAAGCATTAATTTGGGCTTGGGAACTTTGCACGGAAATTTATCAAATTCCGCGATCGCGATTGGTGGTGAGTGTAGATGCACGCGATACTGAAACTCTGGCTATCTGGCGCGACAAAATCGGCATACCCGAACAACAAATTATTATCAGCCGCTGGAATTCGTGGCATCCCAAGCCTTCCGGTCATTGTGGGATTTCTACTCGCATCCATTACGATTGTTATCCTGAAAGAGGCTATGAATTAGCTGCGTCGCAAGAAGATATCGAATTTCGATCTAAAAGTAAAGAAGAGTACGATCGCGAAGATTCTATCGGTCACATTCTACCAGAAGAAGATTTGCGATTTTTGAGTTTTTACCATCTGGTATCTATGGACTCAGAATCACCGCAATATGGAAATACAAGGACTCCTCTCAAGACAAATTATATGGCTTGTGGGATGAACTTAGAACGGTTGGCGGCGATTTTGCAAGGAGGATCTAGCTTTTATCAAACCGATTTGATATTGCCCATGATTCTAAGGACGGCTAAAGTTGCGGGTGTGGAGTACGATCGCGCTGACAATTTAACTAAAGTTTCTCTCAAACTAATAGCCGACCAAATTCGTCCTGCCGTTCATTTGACTGCCGATTATATTGTCAAACCACCGCATCACTGGCCGCAGTTTATTCATCAACTAATTCAAATGTGGTTAATGCGTGGGGTATTGTACTCCCAAATATTAGGAATTGAGGAGCCTTTTGTTGAGTTGTTAATTGACAAGATTGTAACTTGTGGAGAAGTTTTTTATCCTCACCTGCGACAGTGGCAGAAGGAGATTGTTGCTTATCTGAAACCGCAAGAGTCTTACTGTTGGAGTATGTTGGAGGACGAACGAAAAAAAGGGATTGTTAGCGGTTACTTGTTAGATAAACTTTTCCGCACCTACCATTGCTACAGACAAGACATTGAAAAATGGGCCCAGAAAAATAGCTTAACTATTGATTGGGATGGGTACAATCTGATGTTGGGACCGGAGATAGATTGATAGTAGTTTATAGCAGTTATTATAAAGATCGGGTATCTATCGATAGCTCCCTCAATCCCTCAATCCCTCAATCCCTCAATCCCCCAATCTAAAATCCCCCAATCTAAAATCTAAATGAGTCCGAATTTTCCAGAAATCGCGATCGCCCAACTGATTCCGGCTACAGTGGAACGTGCTTGGCAGGTTGGAAATTTGCAAGCGCTAGAAGAATTTGAAAGTGCGATCCTCTCCGTTGGCGTAGCCCCCGTAGGGGCGGGCTTCGCTAACGGCTAAACTCGTAGGAGACGTTACGCACTTCGCACTTCCCATCCAAAAAATCACACACTTACTGCAAAATTGTCAACCCCCAAAGGTCGATAAATTGTATCTCTTTGCTGATAATCCCGCCCCAAAGAACGAATCGCATTCTGCAAATCTTCCACAGACTGACAACTGCCGCCAACTGCACCAGCCATTGTAGTAATGTGCTCTTCCATCAAAGTGCCGCCGATATCGTTGCAGCCCCATTTCAGCGCTTCTGTAGCTCCATCTAAACCCAGTTTTACCCAGCTTGGCTGATGATTGGAAATCAAATTTCCCAAAAAGATTCTAGATACAGCGGTGAGCAACAATGTATCTGCTAAAATCGGTTGGTCGCGGCCGACTCGACTCCGCAAAGGAGCCGGTGCATCCTGTCCGACAAAGGGCAGTAAAATGAATTCTGTGATGCGCGCCCCATAGTTGTTGTTAATTGCAGTTTGTTGGAGCGATCGCACTTTTTCCAAATGCAAAACCTGCTGAGAGGTCGTCTCAATATGCCCGCAAAGCATCGTGCTAGTTGTCGGCAAACCCAGACGGTGAGCAGTTCCCACAATTTCTAACCAAGTTGCAGAATCTAGTTTTTCCGGGCAAATTATCCTCCGCACCGCATCGTCGAGAACTTCCGCCGCAGTACCCGGCATCGAACCAACTCCCGCATCTTGCAAAGCTGAAATTACATAGCTGAAACTCAGATTATCTTGTCGGGCAATAAATTCTATTTCTTGGGGCGAAAAAGCGTGCAAGTGCAACTGCGGAAACTTATCCTTAATAGTTTTTACCAATTGCAGATAATAAGGCAAAGATGCGCCGCCCTGTTTAGCTTGAAGATTTAAGCCGCCCTGCATACAAATTTCCGTCGCACCCCGCTGCACTGCATCAGTTGCCTTTTCCTGAATTTGGGCTGCATCTAACCAAAAAGCGCCTTCATCTCCGTCGTCGCGGCGGAACGCACAAAAACTGCAATGCTGCTCGCAAATGTTGGTAAAATTAATATTGCGATTTATAACATAGGTGACAGTATCCCCTGATTGTCGGCGGCGCAGCAAGTCAGCGGTTGCTTGAATTTGGGCGAGATCCTCTGGATCTCTTTGTTGCAAAAGTATCAAGGCTTCGGCGGTAGAAATGTTATAACCTTGTAAAGCTCGATCTAGAATTGCATCCACAGTTTTATTTTTGGCTCAGTTACAGAATTACTGCCTAGAATTAAGGCGTTTTTATATCTTAACAAATCGATCGTAGAGGAACGCTCTGCTAAAATCTCAACTTTTACAAAAGCATCTTTTAATTTGTGAAACTTAATTTATGGGCATCAACCAAACAAATCATCTGTTACCAGTGCCTTCTGGACTTTTGCAAATTCCTGCTGTACCGACTTTCGCTTCAACTTTTACAGACGCAAATACAGCGCCCATTTATTTTTCCCTCGTCATTCCCACCTATAACGAGTGCAAGAATGTCAAGAGTATTGTGGAACAATTGAGCCAATTGCTTGATGGCATGATTCCCGGCAACTACGAGTTAATTGTAGTCGATGACGACAGCCCCGATCGCACCTGGGAAGTTGCCCTGTCCCTGACACCAGAATATCCGCAATTGCGCGTGATGCGCCGCTCAGACGAGCGGGGACTTTCTACCGCCGTAATTCGCGGGTGGCAAGCCTCTAGGGGCGAGGTTTTGGGGGTGATCGATGCCGACTTGCAGCATCCGCCGGAGACACTATTGCAGCTTTTAGCAGAAATTCAGCGGGGAGCCGATTTGGCCGCTGCGAGCCGCCACGTTGACGAGGGCGGGGTGAGCGACTGGAGCGTTGTCAGGCGATTGTTGTCGCGGGGAGCTCAAATAGTCGGATTGATCGTACTACCGGGAGTGGTGGGCCGAGTTTCCGATCCGATGAGCGGCTATTTTATGGTGCGCCGCAGTTGCATTGCCGAGAAAACCATGAATCCTGCCGGTTACAAAATTTTGATTGAAGTGCTTGGGAGGGGAAACATCCGCTGGATTGGAGAAGTTGGTTACGTGTTTCAGGAGCGGAAAGAAGGCGAGAGCAAAGTTACTGGGAAACAGTATATTGAGTATTTGCGGCATTTGCTCATATTGCGGTTTGCCCGCTGGCCGATGGGTAAGTTTCTGCGGTTTGGCGTGGTTGGTTTCAGTGGCGTGTTTGTGAATATGGCGGTTTTGTACGTGCTGCGTGAGATATTAAATTTGGAGCTGACTCGCAGTCTGATTCTTGCTGCTGAATTAGCAATTATCAGTAACTTTTTTTGGAATGATTTGTGGACTTTTGGGGATATTTCTAAGCGACAGCCGGGAATGAAGCAGCGCTTGAAACGGCTGTTAAAGTTTAATACAATTTGCTTGATGGGTTTGATTTTGAATGTGCTGCTGGTTAATGTGATGTTTAATATTTTGGGGATGAATGAATATTTGGCGACTTTAATTGCGATCGCAGTCGTGACTCTGTGGAATTTCTGGATTAATATGAAGCTGAGCTGGCGGGTTACGGAAGTTGATTAGAAACTGGGTAATGGGGAATTGATAATTGGCGATTCGTAATTGATAAAATGACGTTGGACGGAAAGCGAGTTATTGAGGTGCTCGCACTAATGACTAATGACTAATGACTAATGACTAAGGACTAATGACTCTTCTTCCCTAGGGCTTTGAATGACTGAATTGATGATTAAAAATAAACAACTGTTGCTAATATTGCTGTGGATGGCGATCGCCCTAATGCTGCGCTTTGCCAATTTGGACTCGAAACCGCTGTGGACGGACGAGTTTTCGACTCTAGTGTTTAGTTTGGGGAACAGTTTTCGCGGTGTGCCGATCGATCGCGCGATCGACCTTCCCACTCTACTACAACCGTTGCAATTTCGTCCCGATGCTGGCATTGGAGATGTCCTAAACCATTTGCTGCTAGAAAGCAACCATCCGCCAGTATATTTTATGCTAGCCCACTGGTGGATGCAGTTGTTTGGGCCGACCGAAGATAGTTTAGTGTGGATTGGGCGATCGCTGCCGGCATTATTGGGCGTAATTTCAGTTCCAGCCATCTACCTTTTAGGCAAATTTGCATTCAATTCTCGTTTAGTTGGTCAATGTGCGGCCGCAATGATGGCAGTTTCTCCCTACGGCATTTATCTCGCTCAAGAAGCCCGCCATTATACATTGGGAATCTTATTAGTTATTGCCTCTCTTTTTTGCTTGACCTTAGCTGCCAAAAAACTGCAACAGCGCGCTCCGCTGCCTATTTGGGCGGTGCTGCTTTGGATAGTTGTTAACTGTTTGGGAATTGCTTCTCACTACTTTTTCGTGCTGACTTTGTGTGCCGAAGCCATCGCCTTAATTGCTGTAATCTGGCAACAGTTTTATGGAAAATTGGCGCTTTCAGACAGTCAGCAGCCGAATATTTGGCAATTTCAAATTCTGTGGCGGCTTTTCGCAGTAGCGCTGGGGACTTTAGCTGGCGGTTTAGTTTGGTTGCCGATATTTTTGTCAAATAAATACGGTAGCGAACTCACGAATTGGCTTGTCAGTGGCGATCGCACATTTTTAGATTTGATCGCGCCGATTTTCCAAGCTTGCGCGGGATGGATTACTGTCGTGTCGCTGCTGCCGGTGGAATCGCCAAATTTGGCAGTAGTGGCTGGATCTGCGATCGGCATGACAATATTTTTGCTGTGGGCGCTTCCCATCCTATTTGTCGCTCAGAAAAACTCCTTAAAAACGCTAAATAATCGTTTAGGTACTGTGATTTTCGGCGGATTTGTGCTAGGAGCAATTTTCCTATTTTTCAGCTTTGCATACATTCTTGGAATTGACCTAACTCGCGGCCCTCGATACAATTTCGTCTACTTTCCCGGCGCTATATTATTGTTAGGAGCAACCTTAGCAGTTATTTTTAACACACCTACAGTAAAAAGTCGATGGTTTAATTTACCTGCCGTAGAAATTTCTGGCAAAAGAGCAGTCATGCTAATTTTAGCAATGAGTTTTGTCAGCGGTATCACAGTAAATTCCAATCTCGGCTATCGCAAATATTACAAACCAGACCTTTTAATTCCGATTATCCGCGAAGTTTCGTCGAAAGTTCCCGTTTTAATTGCCACTACTCAAAAGACTCATGTAGAAATAGGAGAGTTGATGGGGATTGGATGGGAATGGGAAAGAAGTTCGGCAACGGATTTTGTAGCGGATGTAACGGATGTTAGGAATAAAGAAGAAGTTAAAGCCTTTGATTCTCCGCTGTTTCTTTTGGCTAATCAGAGAAGGGATGGGCCGGAAATAGCGGCAGGGACACTTGACAAAACACTCAGTCAATTAGAACGTCCGCTAGATTTGTGGTTAGTAAATTTTCGCACACCTGTCAACTTAGCATCACAAAAATGTCAGCTTGAATCGCGCGAGTTTCCGGCAGTAGACGGGTATGAATATCAAGTTTATCACTGTTTTTGAACGGGCGGGCGATCGCAATATTAAGGTTCCTAGTGTGGACTTCAGTTCGCAACAAAGAGCGGACTAAATGCCACACTACGAACCGATCGCCCGCTAAGCATCAGCGGCAAAATATTTAATTAAGACGCTCATCACTTCACCGGGATTTTGAGTTGGAACAAGCGGGCTCCAGTCAGTAGCGCAGGCAAAATTATCGCGGTGAAAAGAATGAATGACGCGGGAAACAACAGGACGAGAACTGATCATGAAAAGTTTCAAGAGTTCTCGGTTAACTGAA
Source organism: Microcoleus sp. CZ3-B2 (assembly GCF_036705055.1). Lineage (NCBI taxonomy): Bacteria > Bacillati > Cyanobacteriota > Cyanophyceae > Oscillatoriales > Microcoleaceae > Microcoleus > Microcoleus sp. CZ3-B2. Next base: position 20,313 of record NZ_JAUBTN010000014.1, read on the forward strand.
GTTTGCAAGTTTGGCTGCTTAGCAGGAGGCTGCATGAGTTCGGTAGTTGGATTGTCTGGCCCAACCTCGAAAGCAAGTATTAATTCGGTATTGGGCAGCAGTTGCCGGATGACTGTCAGAGATGATTCTGCTTCGCTGCGGCTGCGAAATTGCGCGACGGGTAAGCGCTGAAAGTTGGGCAGCAGTCGGTAAATAGTCCAAGCATTCGGAGTTTCTGGGGTGTTCATGGTTGTATTGTAAATTGGGTATGTTTGCCCATAGGAATCTGACAGACTTGCATCTTTTATTGTTAGTGCAGTCTGTTTTGGCTATGGTTGTGCCTATCAAAATCCAGCTAACCGCTTAATTTAAGCGCTTAAATTAAGATTTTATAATTATATGGTAAAAAAAAGGCAACGTCAACGGCAACCAGAAAATGAGTTGCCTTTTCGGAGACTGCGGGAGGATGCTAACCTCAGCCAAGAAGAGTTGGCTGTACTGATGGGCGTATCGGGTTCGTCGGTGCGACGATGGGAAAAGGGAGACGAACCGACGATGACTGTTCGGCAAATGAGGGATTTTTGCCGTTTGGTGGGGGTATCTTTTGATGAGTTGCCGGATTATCTCAGTCGGTGGGTAGATGAGGAGGAGTCATAGGGGAGCATCTCATATTTGTAAAAAGACTTCTTTTGACTCCTTCTTTCTTCCTCTTTCCTCCTGTCTCCTGTCTCCTGCCTCCTACCTCCAATTTCTAGCTTGGCTGCAAAAGTGAGATGCTCCCAGTCATAGGAGGTCGATCGGGCGATCGCGCTTTCGATTAAAATAATTAAAATAAGTACGTTAGCCAAGCTTTCGGCAGAAATCGAGCTTTCATTTCAGTACAAATTTCTAGGCAGAAGTAGCCGCTCAAAGTTTGAGTAACTCTCAGTATGCTCAACTTTCTGATTGAATTAAATCGCCAGCAGGTGGATGTCGTTTTATAGCTTTGTCAGCGGCCCGAATATTAATGACTCTCTCTCGATTTAAGACTAATGCTGTAACTGTAGCTCGTCCAATTGGAGTCAAACCAACTATTGATAATCCATCCGCAGACCAAATAAAATGTTCGTTCCAACTATCTTGTCTGGGGTTAAACAAGGGTACTTCTACGTCTGACTGAGCATCTATCGCTCTAGTTTTATCAGATTTCTTGCGGTTGCAGTGAAAGCAAGCTAGTGCCAAATTGTCAATATCGTTAGTCCCATTTTTAGTTAAGGGAATGATGTGTTCGATAGTAAACTCTACGTACTGCTATTGTTCGGAGGCATGACAATATTCGCACAGACAGTTTGCTCTCTGACGAACTTGATTTTGAATATTTTCAGGGATTAGACGACGAGGGGACATTTCTATGCAGTAGGCTGAATCAGACCCAAGAAAAGATTGCGGACAGTCCGATTGACAAAACTGAGGTAATCGTCGATTTCTTCGTAAAGATTGAGTTCTTGTTCTTCCTCATGATTTAGGGGCAAAGTTTGTTGTTTATCCAACAGTTCTTGGATTCGATTTTTAACAGCGGTGGAGGCTTTAAAAATGGGTATGCCTTCCACTAATTCAATTCGGACAGCTCCTTCTATAGGTAGAGTATCGCGCAGGTTTTCCAGTTTTGGCAGGATTAGCATAGTTGTGGATTTTATGGGTTTCCGTCTTGATTATATCAAGGTTTTTTTCAATCTTTCCTCACACTATCCGGCACGCCCACCGCCGAAATACCCGCTATCGCCCTTAAATTCTGACACCGAATCAACTCATTAAAATCCAAACTGCGCCCTTCAATTTGCGCCGCAGCTTCAATAGCAGACAGCAAATGTCCGGCGGCCTCGGCTTCGCTGTAACCGCGCCTTAGAGCCACTTTAATCGCCGTCTCGTCAGCATCTAACTCTACTTGCGAACTGCGGTTGTCGCGCCAAATTCGAGTCATCGCCAGTCCCGTCAACCCACCGGCGATCGCAATTCCGATCGCATCACCCTGCAACAACTCTACAACAGTCCCGACAATTCCCGCCAGAGCAGCACCTTGATAAATATCCGCTTTAAACCACTTGAAATTGCCCAAAAAACTCACATTTCGCAATAGCAGCAAATCTCGCTGCGGCTTAGATAGCAACCTCCACAAATCAAAATTAATATAAATCGGGCGAGATTGATTCCAAGGCAAAGGAAAATCGCAATCAATTACCGTCGATTGTTGAGGCTTATTAATAATTTTACACGTCATGCGACCGGAAGCGGGCATCACATCTAACAGGCGGCGAATTTCAGGTTCGGGATTCATAGTTGAAGTCATTAGTCATTGGTCATTAGTCATTGGTCATTGGTCATTGGTCATTAGTCATTGGTCATTAGTCATTGGTCATTAGTCATTGGTCATTAGTCATTGGTCATTGGTCATTGGTCATTGGTCATTGGTCATTAGTCATTGGTCATTAGTCATTGGTCATTAGTCATTGGTCATTAGTCATTGGTCATTAGTCATTAGTCATTGGTCATTAGTCATTAGTCATTGGTCATCAGGAAGAGGGAATTGGTGCGATAAATCTCGTTTATTACTACTCATTAACAGGCTCTGTATGGTAACGCATATCCGGAGGCTCTGCCTCCTTTTTCCCAGTCGAGGCAGAGCCTCTGAATATCGGTTCCAAGGCAGAGCATTGGAACCAGTTTAAGTAAGTCGGTGGGGAAAAACACAACTGTGTTAAGAAAGATAAATGAGGCTCAAACCCCAATCCCTCCTGCATTCTGTCTCCTGACTCCTGCCTCATCCCAACTACAAATATTTACGCCTTTCTACTTACCAGTTAAATATTGTTGGCCAACCCACCCCTACAAGCGGGATTTTACTGTTGCGTGAGGGCGGGTTTTACCGAATTGTCAATAATTGATAAATATTGTGGGTGAACCCGCTCCTACAAGCCATTAGAAGATAATTAAGGCGTTTTCTTCGATTCAGATTTAGGAGATTCTTGAGCTTTCGGAGCCGCTTTTTCACCCTTCGGCGAAGGCTTCGGGCTGGCAATTTCTGGGGCAACGGACGGCTGGGAAGTTACGCTTGGGGATGCCTGCTGTTTTTGGGAAGCGGGGGCAGTTATCGGAGCTGCAGGGGCTGCCTTAGCACCTAAAATGCTCGCGTCTCCGGTGTCAAATAAGCCGGCGATGCAGGCAATCATCATTGTTGCTAGGGTGCCGACAAATAATGCTTTCCAACCGAGTTCGGAAATGTCTTTGCGGCGGGAGGGAATTAGGGCGATCGTACCGCCGACAAATATGCCGACGGATGCTAGGTGGGCGAAACCGGAAAGGGCGTAACTGACAATCAAGACTGTGCGATCGCTAATCAGTCCTTGTTTTGCGGCTTCTGCTAAACTTTGATAGGGCGGAATTGCGGTTTCTAACAGGCGCCGTCCGATGATTACTGATGCTACCCAAGAATCCTCAATGGGAACTCCAGTTAACAAGGTTAGCGGATAAAATAAAACTCCTTGGATATTTTGCAGGGTGACAAAACTAAAGATTGTGCCGATGGGAGCCGGCAACACGGCTAGCCAGCCAAAGAATTGATTGATTAAGGAAACTAAGCCCAAGATTAAAATCAAAACAGCGGCGATCGCCACTGCCATTTTTACACCGTCCAATGCACCAATTATCGCTGCATCCAAAGGGCTGACTCGTTCGATGGGTTCTCCGCCCACAGTCTCTTGTTTGAGCGCTTCGCCGTCGATTTCCGAAATTTCGTCGCTGATAAATTCGCCGAGGCCTTGAGGCTTCCGTTCTTCCTTGGGGATGCCGCCCATTGTCAGCGGCACGCCTGTTTCGGGAACTAAAATTTTGGAGATGACAAAGCAAGCGGGAATGGCGATAATTGAGGCGGAAACTAAATGTCCTAAAATATTGGGAAATACAGGCTTGAGAAAGCTGACGTAAATTGCTAAAGTTGATGAAGCGGCGGTTCCAAAACAGCAGGAGAGAATGGCACAAAGTTCGGAACGAGTCATTTGCGGCAAGTAAGGCTTGACGACTATTGCTGCTTCTATTCCTACAAAAATATTGGCTGCGCCGCTGAGGGCTTCCGCGCCGCTCAACCGCATTGTCTTATAAAATATTTTGGCAAAAACTTCGGTGACAATTTGAATTACGCCGATGTTGTACAGTAAGGCCATGAGGCCGGAAAAAAAGACGACTGTCGGTAAAGCTCGAAAGGCGAAAATATATCCTAAATTAATTGCCGGCTCTTTACCCGGTACTGGTACAATATTGCTCCCGAATACAAATCTCGCTCCGGTGTCAGCAGCGGTGAATACTCCATCGAGCAAGCCTGTAAACCATTCTAGGGCGATACGAGTTGGGGGAAACAGGAATACTAAAAATCCTAAGACTAATTGCAGGCCAATTCCCCAGATGATGACGCGCCAAGGTATATAACGAACTTGGCGGTTTTCTGAGAAAATCCAGGCGATCGCGCAGAGCCCAAAAATGCCCAGAAATGAGATAAAGTTGTAAATAGACATGAGTCTAGTCCTTAAAATAGCTGAGAATGCCGATCGACGGTTTGTACCACATCAGTTATACTATTCATCGGACGGCAAGTGCCAAAAAAATAATTAGCAGATCAATTACGCACTCAACAGCGTATTTATGTCGTTGTTCATGTCAGCGCCAGCGGAAGCGGATCTTTAGCAACCGTTGATTTGCCGTAATTACCAGCAGTTTAAATAAAAACACGCAACACATGGAAGCTTTTGCTCCACATCCTCCCGAATGGACTGCGATGGCGGTTCACGCTACTGAGTTTTGCTGTCCCAAGTGCGGTGCTAGCTGCACTGATGCCCGCGAGGTCTGGATTAATCGCCGATCGCCAGTATACAGTGAGTTCCAGCGTCGCAAGTGGCAAGAATTTTATCGCTGTCAGTGCGACGGCGTGTGGTGGGCCTGGAGTAGCGATAGGCCTCCTTCTGAACTTGTGCGTCCCGATGAGAGTTCGGATGAGAGCTCCGATGAGGACTATGATGATTTTTAGAAGGACTTTCGATTTGATTTCAAATTAGGGTAAGGTGCGTCCGGGCGCACCTTACACTTACATTGGCGCGTGCAAGTTTTCAATTAATTCAGCACGTCGAGTACGCCCTTGACTACGCCTTCCATGACTTTTTCAACTAAGATCAATTCATTTTCGCCGATCGACTCGTCTAAGAGCATTGACTGAATTCGCTGTCTGTCTTCGCGAGTCAGTTCGCCAGAGGCAAAGATCCGTTCAACTACTTGTTCATTTAAAAATGGGAAGGGTTGATTTTGCATTATCTGTCCCTAAAAGCATCAATATTTTATTTTTAATTTTGCTAGAGGAGGCAGTTATTTTGTGGGTTTTTGCCTTCTCACCCAAATCTTTGCTCCAATCTTAGGACTCAGCAGGCGTTTTGTCAAGACACCTGCGACCGATAAATACGGAATCTGCTTGGTATTTCTGACATTCTGGCAAAAGATGGTTTTAGAGGGCGATCGACTCAAAGACGCTGATTTGCACCCTGGGAGCAAACCGCCGTGCCCGCAAGCTTTTTAAGTTTATTGGCACTTTAGCGGAACATTACAGCTCAAAAAAAATCAAAACTACAATAGATTAGAATGGGGCATGGCGAATGGGGAATGGGGAATTGGGAATGGGGAATTGGGAATGGGGAATTGGGAATGGGGAATTGGGAATGGGGAATTGGGAATTGTCAACCACTAACGACTGATGACTGATGACTAATAACTAATGACTAATGACTAATAACTAATAACTAATGACCTATTTTCGCTCTGCTATAATTTTGACATTAGGTTTTTTGCTGCTACCGCTAGCAGCGCGATCGCAATCTGTCATTCCGGCAAATGACGGCACTAATACTATTGTCAACCAGGAGCAAAATCGCTTAGAAATTAGAGGCGGACAACTGTCTGGAAACGGCACAAACTTGTTTCACAGCTTCAGCCAATTTAATCTCAGCGAAGGTCAAATTGCTAATTTTCTAACTAATCCAAATATTCAAAATATTTTAGGGCGAATTTCCGGCGGCAATGTTTCCTTCATTAATGGCGTGATTTCAATAAGCGGGGGAAACTCGAATTTATTCTTAATGAATCCGGCGGGAATTGTTTTCGGTCAAAATGCGAGATTGAACGTGCCGGGGTCTTTTTTTGCCACAACTTCTACGAATATCGGTTTCGGCGATCGCTGGTTTAATGCGGCCGGAATTAATGATTATAAATCCTTGCTGGGAAATCCCACTCAATTTAATTTTAATAACTCACAATCTGGGATAATTGTCAATGCTGGAAACTTAGCAGTTGGTAGCGGTCAAAATTTAACTTTGTTGGGCGGTGCTGCGATCAATACCGGGCAATTGTCCGCCCCGGCCGGTCAAATTACGGTGGCTGCTGTTGCGGGAAGCAATACAGTCCGCATCAGTCAGACTGGTAATTTATTGAGTTTAGAAATTACTCCGTCTTTGCAGTCAGACAAATCGGCGATCGCCCCAGTTGCTTTACCTGTGTTGCTGACTGGCCCAGGCCTAGAGTCAGCCACAGGTTTAACGACTAACGAACAAGGTCAATTAATCCTGACTGGGGGCCAAACAGTGCCGGTAAATGCCGGAAGCGCGATCGTATCGGGTGCTGTAAATGTCTTTGCACCTTCTGGTGCCAGAGGCGGCACAGTCAATATTTTAGGGTCAAAAGTCGGACTGTTCGGCGCAAATATCAATGCTTCCGGGACAGATGGCGGAGGAGTCGTGCGCGTCGGTGGCGGTTTCCGGGGGACGGAACCAGTGCCAAATTCCCTGGTAACTTATGTTAGTCCTGATTCTACGATCGCAGCAGACGCGATCGACCGCGGTAACGGCGGCACAGCGACAATTTGGTCAGACAATACAACTCGCTTCTTCGGCAATATTACGGCTCGCGGCGGCACAGCAGCAGGTAACGGCGGCAGAGTGGAAGTTTCGGGTAAAAATGCTCTAACTTTCCAAGGAGAGGTGGATACCCGCGCGCCTAACGGGGCGATCGGCAATTTGTGGCTCGATCCGGCAAATATTGCGATCGTCAGCGGTAACGGCGAAAACAGCCCTTCATCCTCTGCTGGCGGGGAACTCCAAGCCACAGAATCACCCACTGAAACATCGATCTCAGAAGTGCAGTTGGAACAGATGGCGGCCGGCAGCAACGTAGTTGTAGAAACCCCCGGCTACATCACCCTCCAAGACTTACCCGACAACAAACTCGCACTGCAAGCGCAAACCGGAGACAGCGTAACATTTACATCAGGCGGAGTGTTTTTTGTCAATGACCCCAAGGATTTAATCGAGACTCAAGGTGGCAACATTAACATTTTTGCCAGCAGCATTTCTCTGGGCGGAGTCAACGCTAACGGCGGCAATATCGCTCTGACTGCTAACGGCATTGACTTCAGGGGCGGCAGCAATTCCGTCAGCAGTGCGGGGGGGAAAATTCGCTTGCAGCCCAGCGACGGCCGAGGGATTCGGGTGGGCGGCACTGGCGATATTTTAGGGGTTTTGGACTTGACGGGAGGTGATCTGGGTGCTTTGGCGGCGGGTTTCGGCTCGATCGCGATCGGGCGCGCCAACAGCAGCTCGATCGCGATCGTCGCACCCATTACCTTCAACAGCCCGCTGACACTTCAAGGCAGTTCGATCGCGATCGACCATCCCCTCAGAACAACCGGCAGCGCTAGCTTGACACTCGACGCGCCCCAAACGGAGATCGGTGCCAACATCGCCGCACCGGGCGCAGATATCGCTTTTACTGGCAACCTTTCCCTGAATGCTGATGCAGCTTTGGACGCTCAAGCCACGGGCAGCATTCTGTTTTCCGGCAGCCTGGACGGAGCTCGCGCCCTGAGACTTGACGCTGGGCGAGTGCGGTTCGGCGGTACAGTCGTCGGTGAAGCTGCACCGCTGGCGAGTTTGACTGTCAGCGGCGGGGGTACCGAGATAGCTGGCGATATCGCCACATCTGGCGACATCACTTTCAAAAGTCCCGTCACAGTCGATCGCCGCAGCACAATTTCGGCCAGTACCGGCAACATCACTTTTGCCAGTACCCTCGACAGCATCCAAGGCCGGGCAAATAATTTGACGCTGCGCGCTGGCGGCAACATTACCTTTACCGGCGCAGTCGGTCAAAGTCAGAGGTTGGGCGTGCTCTCGGCTGATGCTGCTAGCGTGACGGCTACTTCCCAAATTGCAGCCCGCTTTTTGAGCGTGAACGCGCGAGATTTTGCTACCATCAGGGGGGACAGCACGGCCGCTTTGGGAGCCGATATCAAGGCAGGAAATGTACTCTTAGAGGGTAATTTAAGGACGGATGGCGGCAATGCGAACTTGCAAGCTTTGGACGAGGTTCGGACTGGCAATATTACCTCCAACGGCGGCAGCATTCGGGTTGAGGGAAATACTGTTGCAGCAGGGGCGATCGACTCTTCGTCAGCAACGGGAACAGGTGGCGCGATCGCCGTCAAAAGCAATGCCGGCGCTTTAACTGCGGGAGGTTTGAACTCTTCGGGGGCGATCGGCGGCAATATTGCCCTTACCTCGCAAGCCGGCATTTCTACTCTCGATCTCAACTCCAGCGGCACTCAGGGAAACGGCGGCGCAGTCTCTCTGAGCGCGATCGGTAACATTCAGTCGGGCTTTATCAACGCTAGAGGTGGCAGTGTTGATGTCACAACCCTCGGTTTGTTTCGATCGAACAATGTTTTTAACGATATATCCGGCAATCTTGCCAGTATTTCTACTGCAGGAGGTACAGGAGGCGGGGCGATCGCCATTCGGCACGGAGGCGGTAGCGATCGACCCTTTGTAGTTGGCGGGGCGATCGACAACGGAACTCAGGGAAGCATTAATGCTGGCGCAGAAAACGCCATTTTGCCCAGTTTTTCCTTTGGGCAAACTTACACCCAAGGAAGTTTACAAAACCAGATTTCCCTAATTACACCGGGCGCGCCCCCTACTCCTCCACCAATCCCCGAACCAATCCCCGAACCAATCCCCGAACCAATCCCCGAACCAATTCCCGAACCAATCCCCGAACCAATTCCCGAACCAATTCCCGATCCGGCGCTGTCATTTCCTGCATCTTTGCAAGTACAATTGCGACCGCCAAATCAAAACAGAAATTCCCCAACTAGCCCGGAAATTTTCGTTCCTTCTCGCAGATTCGATACCGCAGTATCCGGTATTTTAGCCTTTGAACAAACCTTCACTCGCGAATACGAAAAATATCTAGATTTGCCCGCCCGAAAGCCGATTACTAATATGTCGGTAATTTACGAAACCCTTCGCAAAAACGAACAAATTACCGGGGTAAAATCTGCAATCATTTATATGAATTGGGTCAGCGAATCAAAAGCAGCAGCCACAGAAAATGATTCGGTGCTGGTGGCAAGTCGAGATTTATCTAATCTATTTCCTGTCAGAAAAAACCTCATCCCGCCGCCTCCAAAAATGTTAGAAGATGGGTTGGGGGAGAATTGGCAACTAGCCGGCACAGAAGTTTCCGATGTTCCTACCGGCGAGCATTTAGAATTAGTGTTAGTCACAGCTAACGCTCAACCGATGCGCGTTTTAATTCCGGCGACAACGCGCTGGCAGGTACTGCAATTAGCCGACGCTTTGCAAACGGAAATTACTAATCCCAGAAGAAGAAATAGTATCAGTTATTTGGATGCAGCTCAAAAACTTTATCGGTGGTTAATTGCGCCATTTGCAGGAGAATTGGCAGCTTTAAAAATTAATAATTTAATTGTAATTCCGGCAGCGGGTTTGCGAAGCGTGCCGTTTGCAGCTCTTCACGATGGCAAACAATTTTTAGTTGAGAAATATAGCTTGAGCGTGATGCCGAGTCTGAGTTTGACTGATATCCGCTACGACAATATTACTGACGATGAAGTGTTGGCGATGGGGGCGTCGGTATTTAAGGATAAAGCGCCATTACCGGCGGTACCGGTGGAGTTAGAGTCGATCGCCCCGCCGACGCGCGGAAAATCATTTTTGAATCAAGATTTTACTCTCGCGAATTTGCAAGCTCAACGGGCAAATCAACCTTTTGGAATTATTCACTTAGCAACTCACAGCGAATTCCAGCCAGGAGAACCGAAAAATTCTTACATTCAGTTGTGGGATACTAAATTGCGCCTCGATCAAATGCGGCAGTTGCGGTGGAATGAACCGCCAGTGCACCTGTTAGTTTTAAGCGCGTGCAGTACCGCTTTGGGCGATGAAGAGGCGGAGTTGGGGTTTGCGGGTTTGGCGGTAGCTAGCGGTGCGCGATCGGCTTTGGCGAGTTTGTGGGAAGTCAGCGATGAGGGGACTTTGGGACTAATGACGGAGTTTTACCGCCTGTTGCGGACTCCCAGAAGCGGTGGTAATTTGATGATTAAAGCCGAGGCTTTGCGGTGGGCGCAATTGCAGATGTTGCGGGGGCGGGTGCGGATTCAAGACGGGATGTTGCGAGTTGAAGGGCTTTCTGAGGCGATCGCTTTACCTCCTGAAATTGCGGCCAGGGGCGATCGAATGCTTTCCCATCCTTATTATTGGGCTGCTTTTACAATGATTGGCAATCCTTGGTAATTGGGCATTGGGCATGGGGCATGGGGCATGGGGCATTGGGCAAACAGGGCATTGGCCAAACAGGGCATTGGGAATTGGCCCGCGCAGGGCATTGGGCGGAGCGAAGCGGAGGGATTGGGCATTTTCCCTAATGACTGATGACTGAGGACTGATGACTGATGACTGTTGACTGTTGACTGTTGACTGTTGACTGTTGACTGTTGACTGTTGACTGTTGACTGTTAACATCATGTATGAGTGCAACCGGAATTGATATAACCAATAACTAACAACTAACAACTAACAACTGAGGGCGGGCACGCACCATCCACCGCCCCTACCAACTAACAAATAACAACTAACAACTAACAACTAACAACTAACAACTAACAACTAACAAATAACAACTAACAACTAACAACTAACAACTAACAACTAACAACTAACAACTAACAACTAACAACTAACAACTAACTCTTCTTCCTTAATATTTTTCGCTAGGCTGGAAATGCCGCGCAACTTCCTGATGACATACGTGCCAAAAATACAAAGCCAAATTCAGAAGAGCTAATAACTTAGTGCCATCTTCTAACATCGCGTGCAATCCTGTACTTGGAGAGTTTATAATATCCTCAAACCGCGAGATAGCAAACAACAATAATGCTAGGACTAATGGCAAGTAAGGAGTAGTTTTGATGTACCGCCAAAAATTAGATATGTAAAGAAAAATCCCGCTCGCATAACATAAATAAATTATTTTTTTAGATATTCCCAGCCGAGTAAGAATCAAAGTCATCCGAAACCTGTCATCCACATACAAGACTCCCAGCAGTAAAGCACTAAAAAATAAGAAGATGGTCGATCGACTGCGGGGATCTTTTTGGCGCAGCAATCCAAAACTAAATGCACAAATTGCCACACAACTGCACCCTAGGACTTCGGAAACTCCGGTGAGAATGCCTTCGTAAGGGAACCAGAAATTAAAAGGATCGCTAAACAGGCGTTCAACTCCGTCTCCCTTCTTGTTGAGTTTTGCGTAGACGCTTAGCCAGCCCAAAATCAGGACAGTCAGAATGTTGAAAGCAGCTAAAAACGGTACAGTAAAAAAGTGTGTTTTGAAAAATTCTAAAGAATTTGAAAAATTGGGAATTTGATCTAATAAAGACCGACGCTTCATAAAAACTATCTCCAAGCAATAGGCTTAGTTACTACTGATTGAGCGGCAGCCAAAGTACAAATGTAGTACCGCGATCTGTTGGATATAAATGAGTTTCTGCTGGTGGCAGCCATTCGGGATTTACTGGAGAAAATACTTCAATTTCTCCTTGCATTTGGCGGACTAAATCGCGGGCGATCGCCAAACCCAATCCGGTGCCGGGAATTTCTGTCTGCGCTTTTTCTCCCCGGTAGTGCCGCTCGAATAAATGTTCTAAATCTTGGGGTGGAATCCCGGCACCTGTGTCGCTGACTGCCACTGCGATGGCAGGTGATGGGTGGTGTGTTGCCCGATCGCCCTTCGCTTCCTTGTACCTTACTTTAATATAAATTTGGCAGCCGACAGAGCTATATTTCAAAGCATTGTCAATTAAATTGCTCAAAACTTCGCGCAAAGCTCGATCGTTCGCCGAAACTGGCGGCAAATCTGCCGGAATGTCGGCTACCAATGATAGACGCCTTTCAGATGCGATCGCCCGGGCGGAAATTAACAGCGGTTGTAGCACCAATCCCACAAAACAGGATTCTTCCAAATTGGCTGCTGGTGACAGCGACAGAGAAGAATGCGACATTAATTCTAAATTGGACACTGCTTTTTCTGAAGTGCCCAATGGGAGTCTGAGATTTGCTTCGCCGGTGTCAAGGGTGCGATCGAACTCGGCGAGCAAGTCTTGCAGCCGATCGCTCTCTCGGACAATACTAAAAGCCACATTGCGATTTCTGTCTTCCGGTACCAGCCTGCGCGCCAACAGCTTACCAAAAGTTCGCAACGCTGTCAGCGGACTTTTGAACTGGTGCAGCAAATTGTGCATCGTATCGTACACCTGAGTCTGGATTTGCCTCGCCGTGCCCAATTCCTGCTGCATCCACTGCGATCGCTGGTCTAAAATACAAGCCAGGGTCAAGGTGCGAGCAATTTGCTGCATTTGAGCCTCCTCTCGATCGTTCCAAGGCCTGTCTTGCCTGCCGCACACCAGGAGTCCCATTACAACTCCCTCGTGTACCATAGGCGTCACAATTTGCCGGCGTTGCTGCCACACATTCTCCGGGCCTTGACACCGATCGTTCCGCCGCTGATTATCCGGGCTCTGCTCGGGCGCGATCGCCCCCACCGTCGATTCTTCCACAGGAAAAGCTGGCGCAGCCAGCCGCGGCACTGGTTTGGCTGTCGAGTTTTGGGAAGATTGCAGCCTCAGCCCCAGATTTTCTTCCGATTCGGCTGATGTTTCTGGGTAAACCGCGATCTCTACCAACTTTGCTGCGCTTCCGGGTACGAGTTCTTGTGTCAGGTATACCGCGCTGAATGTCGCTCCCAAACTGACGGCGATCGCCACCTGCGATCGGCAAAGCTGGACAAATTCGGAACTGGCTGGCATTAACATGAGCGCCACATTAAGATATCTAACGGAATTCTAAGTCAATTACAACTGGGCCGGTGCCGATTACAGATGAGAAACTTCTAAATTTCTGGTGTCTCCGCTTTGATGGAAGGCTGCTAGGTTCAAAGCATTCGGCTTTCACAAACAAAAATTGCTTAAAAGTAAAGTCCCGCCTGCATACTTTCCACAGATTTCCCAGCTTGGCTGCTGCCGGAACTTGCGGCCTACATTACCACAACTGGTGTATTTTGTCGATCGGCACGAATGTTAAGATTGTGTCGATATATTAAAAACCGTTGATTTTTTGAGCTAGAAGGGATATACTGGCCTCGGATTTGGTAGCTATGATTACCTAAAAAATCGATCTCAAACCCCGTCCGATCGGGACGGCTTTGATGATTGAATCATATATTGTTGATTCGCCAGATGTAAAAATCCGGTCTCAACTCTAGCATCCAAAAAATCTCAAATAGGTTGGGGCATCAACCTGGGGCTCGGCAAGATCGGACAAGCCGTGCTTGAGGAAAGCTGTTAGAATCCAGAATCCCCATTTTTTTTAGGGATGGGGAGTATGTCAAAACCTGTCTGTTCATACTGTCTGCTCATACTGTCTGCTTACAGAGGAGGTAAAGAAATTGGCCAGGAGACGCAAACGCAAGAGTCGCCGCCGACAAGAAGGACGCAGAATTTTAGAGTGCGTGCCTCAATATAGCATCGAGAGCGGCGAAGATAAACCCGTAACAGCGGCTCGCAAGTTCATCCATGCTGAAGGCATTGCTCCCCCTGCTTTGCTGTTAGTCAAGCGTAACGAGCATACCACCGACAGATACTTCTGGGCTGAAAAAGGTTTATTCGGAGCCCAATACGTAGAAGAGAACCATTTCTTGTTTCCCAGTTTAAAGGTAATGCTGGAAACAGCCTCCGAAAAAATTCCTGTGGTGTCCGCCCGCGCATAGGTCAAAATGTTGAGTTCAAAACATTGACAGCAATGTTTGTCTAGCTCTTTTAACAAAAGTGCGAGAGTTCTCATTGTCTGGAGAGTGCTGGCTGAAATTTACGCGAAAAGTCCTTAAGAATACAGAATAAGGGTATAAGGCTCCATCGCAACAGGATACTCGCCTGCAAAGGGCGATCGCCACAGCGCGCACTCTCAGGATAATGGTTTTTTTAGACACCGCTCACGGATACAAGCCCCGCAGGGCTGTCGCGGCTTCAAATTTTAGACGAAAATTCAAATTCCCAGATTCATCTTGAGGATAAATCGAAAATCTCAAATCTCGACTCTAAAATCGACTGAGTGTTCTGTCGATCGAGCTTTCGGACTCTTTGAGAGATCCGCAAACATTCATCGGTTAGTCGGCTAGAACTTTAAGCACGGCATCTAGCATATCAAAAAACGTTCCACACCAAAATTTTAATATTCCAGCGGTTTTAAATCTAAAGCTTTTTCCATAGCTGCTAGTTCATCGCGGTGAGCTCTGACAGTAACCAGGCTCTTAGTTTGGCTTCCCGACTCAGCAACAGATTCGAGTTTAAGGGAAACTTGCTCCGAGCGTCCAGCTTTTTTCCAGTAAAATATTCCCGCCAGCGGTGACAGCAGTACCAAAGCTAGGAAAATTTGACCTTGCTGGGGAAGTAGCATTCCCAAAAGCAAGCCCAAGGACAGAGTGCCGCCTGCACTCAGCAAAGTGAGAAAAATAGCTAAAAACCAACTAGGCCGCACAAAACCTTCAAAAGTGACTTTATAGTTTGGGGCATCGACGGCTACAACTCGGTAAGCTCTAGAAGCAAAATACTCTTGTAGCTGGGTTAAAAGCGACTCTTGGGCGCGGGGCGAAGCAAACTTGATTTGTTCGATTCTTTCTTTGACTGAGGCCTTGATGAAGAAAAACAAGCCTACAGTCATCAGCAGGGCGATCGTAAACGTTGAAGAAAGAACAGTAGTATCCATCGGTAGAAGTTTGTGTAATTGAAATTATCTACTACTACTTTACAGAACTTTACAGACAAAAGCGATCGAGGACTTACGCAGACACTTGCTTACCAAAATTACCAACAAGCTTTGTAGCAAGGTTTTTTTCTCCCCATCACCAAATTCTTATATCTCCCCACGCTTTCTAATTTTCAAGTGACAATGCGTAAGTCCTGACGTAGTGTAGCTGCTCTAATTCCTGTGCGGCGATGCTTGCAAAGCGAAGACAAGGAAGGCAGTTCGCTTTGCTAGTAGCGCCAGCATTTCAAGGGTTTAGGCATCCGATTCCAACACCGACTAACCTGTGTGACCGGTTTCTAGGGCACGGGGGCGACGGCCAGACGCGCCGTTTCCCTGACCGATATAATCGTGCCACAGGCGAGCTAGGTCTTGAGCTTGGTGCCGCCACTCGGGGAGGATTTGATACATCCGGCGGGGGCGGCCGCGTCCTTCTACTTTTTTCCAGTAACCGGTGATGACGGCTTCATCTTCGAGGAATTTGAGAGCGCTGTAGAGGACGGTATCGGAAAGTCGGTAGATGGGGAATTCCCGCTCTAGTTGTCCGATGAGTTCTGTACCGTAGGAATCCGATCGCAATAACACCGAGAGAATGTAGCACACTGCTAGTTCCTTGTTTAGATAAACAGGAGGGGGGTCTTGAAAAAATTGATAGATATGTTCAAATTTCATCTGTCTTGTCCGCTAGAAACTCTCGCGATACCGTCAGGTTGACGGGAGAGGAAAGCGGGGCGGGGTGTGCCGCTTCCTAAGAACTAAGTGGGAATCGGGGAAACAGAGGTGCAGTATTTCCCCAGTTGTGTTGATGGCTCGAAAGAGTTGTGCTGCACTTAGGTAATGTTTGCTTGCGCCAAGGTTGAGGAGCGCTCACATAACTAGGGTAACTTTCTTTCTCTTATAATCTATCGCAGCGGCTATTGCCGGCGCGGGCGATCGCACATCAGAATTTCGTTGGCTTTAGTGATTAGTGTTTCCGCTCAAACTCAGCAGCAGAAACTTCCCTAAACCCTCTACCTGCCTTTCCAAGGGGGCCACAGTTTGTCAGAGCAAGCCGGCTTTTTCGGGCCGAAACTTGCTTTTAAACCGGGCTCAGACCTAACATGGCGCGCAGGGTAAAAGTTAGAAAGACAAAAGTCGCTACAATCGAAGTAACCAGGACGATGGCTGTTGCCGGTCGATCGAGTAGAGGTTTGAGTCGCTCGAACAGGAAAAAGAAGATTCCGAGACAGACAGTAATCAAAAAACGGGGGTACCTAGAGACGTTATTAATGAAATCTTGCATGAGCGCAGATGGGGTAATTTGTTACAGCTCGATCGTTGACTGGTAACACTTGTGAGCGAGTTAGATAATTTTGGCACAGCCGGAGCTAAATCGGCTCCTCGGGCGATCGGGCGTTTTTGCCGGCGAGGCTGATATATATAATTCTAACGAATATTTTTGGTCGATCGATCGCGGTCTGTTTAATCCCGTGCAACATCCGGTGACAACTTCAGAAGTATTTATATTCAGTTCTAGTTGCGATCGACATTATAAGGCTGTTATTTATAGATAAATGTCTGCTTCCGCACCTTCTTCCCTCTTGCCGCGTCCGTTTCAGAAACCGGCCTTACGGTAGAACTAGGTCGAAGGTAATAAAAGCCCACAGAATCAAACTATGTGAATTTTAGTCTTTGATTTGGAACCAAATCCAAGAAATCCACCCTCGGACAGTAGAATAACGCCTTTTTATAGTTGTATCATTAATATCTGAACGATTTTCTGAGATTATTTTACAGATTGCATCTTCTGGCGGAATTTGTCCCAGTTCAAGCGCTAATTGAAACACTAAATAAAAAACTTTACGTTGTAAAATCTTATTAATCAAATCTAGATATTTTAATTTAGGTCTTTTATGTAAAATTGACCTTCCTTCACTTGTCAAGCGAAAAATTACTTTTTTTGTTAGGGAATCTTGATAATTTTCTATCAGTCCAATATACAATCCAGCATTAGTATAATAATCAGTTTGCCTGCGGTCAAATTCATAGTTTTCTGTAATATCATCTTTAGTTAAATCTCTTTCTAATAACAATGATAATAAATCTACTACTCTCTCAAATTTATCAGCTTGGGGAAATGGAACATCTGGCTCTGCAATTAGTTGAATATTATTGAATACCCGATCGACATCGCTCAGTTGTATTTCTTGGGGAGCGATCGTATAATTCTTTTGTTCTCTCAGTTTCAGAGAGTTATAATCTTCATCATTGCTAAATTCATAAATAAAAAAGCTAAAAACGTCGTTAGAGTATGTCATCAATACTGGAATTACTTTTTTAGTTATTTTTTGTGACCACAATCTGTAAGGATAGTAAAGTTGTCTAATCAAAAAATCCTCGATCGAATAGTTCTTAGCTTCTATCAATACAAAATAGTTGTCGCTTTCAAATCCGGCATCTATCTCACACTGAGAATTTTTAACCTTGATTGAATAGGGTTTGTTGGTGGTGGGATTGATAATATTAAAATTAAAGGACTCTGTAGACATTCTCCCAGAAACAGTATAAGCTGTTTTTTCGCCTAATAAATCATCTATAAGACCGATATTAAACGCACAGTGCAATGCGGAACTTTCAGAATATAAATTTGTGCAATCTATACTCTCTATGTGTGAAGGAAAGTCAAAAGGAATTACTTCTATTTCAGGATCGTACTTAACTTCAAAGTGTGTACCAAACTTACCAATCACATATTTTGAGCGAGAAATTGGCAAGATTGATAGATGATTTTCTCGAAAGATATCCGGCAAATTGACAGAGTGATCGAACTTTGCCATCAGCCTGCTTTCTCTTAGCTTGTTGATTTGAGCCGATTCTATTTCAAAACAGCCATTTTTATCTACTTCTTCTAAGATATTATGCGTTTCAAATAGTGTTTCCCAGGCTTTATCGTTAGCAGTCTTCTTGTTTTTTCTCATATTTATTTGTCCTGAACTTGATAATTTAAAATTAATACTTCATCAATCTTACCTCTTTTCAAGGCATTTGAGTTGATACTTCTCGTTGCCCTAACTTTTTTGATTGTATCCCGATAATCATTGTACAAATCCAGAATAAAATCCGTACAAGAATTACTCATCATCACTTTGCAACCTTTGGTCGTTAGGTCGTCAAAAACTTTTTTTAGTCTTTCTTGTTCGTGTCTATTAAAGCCATTCACATCATATCCAGTAAAAGAAGCTGTTTCCGAAACAGGATCGTAAGGAGGATCTAAATAAATAAAATCTCCTTTTCGGGCATCTTTAACAGCTTCTTGAAAATCCAAATTTGACAGTATAATGGTGTTGCTACTTAAGTATTTGTTTACAGCTCTTAAAACAGCCTCATCTAAAAAATTGGGATTTTTATATCTACCAAACGGAACATTAAATTGACCTTGGGAATTAACCCTAAACAAACCATTGTAGCAAGTTTTATTTAGATAAATGATTCGTGCTGCTTTTTCAACTGCCGACAAATCGGCATATTTTTTAGCTGAACGATCTAAGTCTCTCATATCATAATAAGAAGTTTCGCTATTGCTATATTTATCCTTGCTTAATTCCTCCATCAGCTCATCTAAAGAGTCTCTGATCGCTTGATAGCAGTTAATCAGTTCTCTGTTGCTATCATTGATAACAGCTTTTTGGGGTTGTAACTCAAACAAGAGTGCACCTCCACCTATGAAAGGTTCATAGTATGTATGTTTGCTTGTCAGCTTGGGAACATACTTAACAATTTCTGGCAATAACTGCCTTTTACCTCCTGCCCACTTTAAGAAAGGTCTTACTAAGGGATTAATTTTCCCTCTTACTAACGTATCGCTTTTCACTCAGATGCCTCTAACGCTGAACAATTCATTGTACTTGAATTTTTGTTCAAGTCAAGAGTAAAGGGTGATATTGATTCAAGGTGTAAGTCGCAGTTAAATCTATCGACAAAGACACCTTGACAAAATTTTATTAATCTGATATGTGAGGGCAAAAATTTTGAATTAAGCCGATCGCACTTCAATCACCCCTCTATCAAAAACCCGCTTGTCAGTACCGATAGAACTGACAAACATCCGGTCTTCATAAATATCAAACGTCGCAAAACTCAGCCGACTAGCCGAAAACTCCGTCCACTCAGAACGCCCCACCGGACGAGTGCCCCCGCCGGCCCCGCAAATCAAATAAGTCGTACCGTCAATCGATCGGGTGCGTTCGTAGCTGTGCTCGTGTCCGTTGATATAAAGCTGCACGCCGTACTTTTTAAACAAAGGTGTCAAAGTCTTAATAAAAGGTTGATTCACTCCGTAGATACCAGAGGAATAAATCTGGTGGTGGCCGAACACAACTTTCCACGGTGCAGTGCTTTTACTCAACTCTTTCTCCAGCCAAACAAGCTGATTTTTCCAATCCGCATTGCGATTGGTATCTAATGCAAAAAACTGTACCGGATCGCGCCGAAAAGTATAGTAGCGACCTTGCATATTAAAACCCGCATATTTAACTTGCGGGTCGCCGTTAGCAGTGCGGATGTCGTGATTTCCCAGACAAGCATAAAATTTTACGCCTTGCTGCAATAATGACTGATAAGGCTTCTCGAAAACAGCATTAATTTGTTCAATTTCGCCGTTATTGTAGATATTGTCGCCGGCGAGAACAGCAATATTAAAAGGATTTTCCCCGTGATATTGGGTCATCGCCTCAGCCACAGCATACTGACCTTTAGCCCCGGTGCCGGTGTCGGCAACCGAAATAAAGCGTAAAATAGGCGGTGAGGCCGGCAATGGGACGATCGCCCTTTGAGCCTCAACATTAGAAGGTACAGCAGCATTCGCGTCTGTACCCCAGAAAGTCCGAAGCTGAAGCATTTTCCAGACTCCGGTAAAATCTAAGCTGCTGAGACTGGCTAAAAATAGAAAGCGACGGCGTTTAAGGCTCATGATGATTCAGTTACAACTAATAAAATGATAAATTAAGGCTGAGAAGACTCAACTAAAATTCAATTTTAGATATATTTGCAACGCTCCAAGGCAAAGAAAATGTCAGAAGAACAACTAAACCAACCAACTCCAGAAGCGTCTCAATCTCCGAAAGCGGAGGTTGGCGAGGCGGCTGCAAAGTCTGCCGCCACAACCAGCCAAGCTCAAAATGCCAGCAGCGCCGTTCCCAAAAATCAGAAAATCAAAGCTTTGATTGTCTCAATTCGGAATTTGGGGAAAAAAGGGAAAAATGTAGCAGCAGAACCCCCGTTGCAGCCCCAAAAGCCGATCGCGCCCACCGCTTCTGACTCAGTAACAGTAACTCCTCCGGCTGTTGCTGCGGAAGTTAAAGCGCAAGTTAACAGCGTTCCCCCCCCAAAAGTTATGGTAAAATCCGATAATAAAAAGTCTGTATCAAAACCCGCAGGCGACAGTTTTTTAGAGAAAGTCGTTGTACTTTGGCAAAGTATTGTGCGGTTAGTGCGCGAGCTGCTGCCGCCTTTTGTCAGCGCCAAGGTGTCAGATCCAATTTTAAACGCTTCCTTAGCAGCAATTCTCATCGTTGCAGTCGGTTTAACCTTCAACAGTTTCTCAGCAAAACCGCCGGAACAACTAGCAAAAGCGCCTATTGCAGCACCGCCGCAGTCGCCGGCTACCTTTAGCGATTTTTTGCCGGACACAGCCAAATCACCAGAGGCGATCGCAAATTCTCAGCCAACATCCGCTAAATTAAAAAGCAAATCGCCCGATTTAGTAGCACCAGACAAACCGCAATCGATAGAAATTATCCCGCCACCACTAACGCCGGAACAGTCTTTGATTGCTGCAATTCAAACTCAAGTTGCTGACATTACCGATCGACTTGGCGGCGGTTTAGTTAGGTCTGTTCAAGCTGATTTCTCCATCGGCCTTTTGACAGTGAATGTCGCTGAAGATTGGTACAATCTCAGCACAATAGAGCAAAATCAGCTAGCAAGTAAAATGTGGAAAGAAGCTAATGCACTCGATTTCAGCAAGTTACAAATTGCCAATTCCGAAGGTAAATTAATCGCTAGAAGTCCAATTGTTGGTTCGGAAATGATTATTTTAGAAAGAGGCATTAATTAGATTTTTAACTTTTTGTATCTGTAAACCGTCCGACCATTTTTAAATTCTAGGACGCAGAATCAAATTATGTAAGGTGTGCAATGCACACCTTACCGCTGTTAATCTTTTTAAGAAATCGCATTTTCTTGGAAGTGATATCAATTCCATTAGGATCGGAATTATTCATTTCTCTCTGACCTCTCTGTGTTCTCTGTGTTCTAGCGCCGGTTAAATCATTCCGATGCAACCGGAAACGATAGGAGACAATGGGTAGGGGAAAACTTTTGAGCGCACTGATAGCAAAAAGGTGCGCCTCGCGCACCCTACATCACAAAATATGAACAGTCAACAGTCACCAATTAACTCATGACTAGAAAGGTTTATTAGTAGGTTTAAAACCCTGCTTTTTAAAATAGGTTCGGAATACCTCTTGAGCAATTGGTGCCGCCGAAACCGAACCAAATCCGCCGCCTTCAACAATAACTGCGATCGCAACTTCCGGCTTGTCAGCGGGAGCAAAACCTACATACATAGAATTGTCAGGATGTCCGGGCATTTCCACAGTTCCAGTTTTACCAGCACTTAAAGGAATAGTACCGTCATTCATCGCGCGGGCTGTACCTTTTTTCACCACGTCAATCAATCCTTGTTTAACGACGTTTAAAGTTGCCGGCTTAATACCTGTTGGAATTTTTTTAGTAATAGGCGTATTGGTTTGAGAAGCCAACAAATGCGGCTGTACTCGCGAACCGCCATTGGCAATAGTTGACACCATCACAGCCAATTCTAGGGGAGTACAAAGTACCAAACCTTGACCGATCGCCATTGTCACCGTATCGCCCACATACCAATCTTCCCCATACATTTTCTGTTTCTCAGCAGGGATCGGAACTTGACCGTGATTGGCTGCATCCAACCCCAAAAGCTTTAAATTAATAGCACCGCCAATGCCCATTTTTTTAGCCCATTTCGCCATTTCTTCCGGCCCTACAGCCATGCCTACTTGATAGAAAAATGTATTGCTGCTGTAGGCTAAAGCGTCCCGAAAACCGATAACGCCGTAACCAGCGCCGTGTTCGTTAAAGGTAATTCCGCCGATATTAATAGAAGAAGATGATACTAAAGTCGAGTCAGGAGAAAACTTGCCCGACTCCATCCCGGCTACAGAAGTTACAATCTTAAAAGTGCTGCCGACTGGATAGCCTTGAACTGCCCGATTTAAAAATGGTTTGTCTGGCCCTTGCAGTCGATCCCATTCTTTTTGAGTTACCTTCCGAGTGAAAATATTGGGGTCAAACGTCGGCCAACTAGCCATTGTTAAAAGAGCTCCGGTTTTGACATCGATCGCCACAACTGCACCCAGGCGATCGCCCAAAGCTTTTTCTGCAGTTTTCTGCATATCCAAATCTAAAGTTAGCTGCACCGGTTTGCCGGGAATAGGAGCTTTTACACCTAAATCTTGGATTTCCTCGCCCTTAGCATTCACCTCGATCAAACGGTTTCCCCAAACGCCTTCTAAAGTTTTATTGGCTAATTTTTCAACTCCCATCTGACCGACAATCATTCCCATCGGATATGTAGGATTAGCTTTTAATTCGTCTAAAGTAGCTTCGCCGACGTATCCTAAAACGTGAGCTGCTAGTTGTTCGTTGGGATTGTCTCGGCTCGATTCGGCGCGAATTTCAACTCCCCGCAAAGTATTAGCTTGTTCTCCCAATGCGACAAAAGTACCGACATCGATATTTTTACTAATTCGCACTGGGAGGGCAGATTTGTAGCCTGCTTCTTCGATTTTTTTGAGAATTTCGGCTGCGGGAAGTTTGACGATCGGGCCGAGTGTAGCGGCGACTTCTTCCCAGTCTTTGGTCGATCGCTCTTTCGGCCACAGATAAACCGATCGAGATACGCGATTAGCCGCAAAAATTTTGCCGTTGCGGTCTAAAATTTGACCGCGATTAGCTGCGACAGAAACAGGGCGAATGCGGTTATTTTCCGCCCGCTGTCGGTTGTATGCTCCCTGTACCAGTTGCAGTTCGGCCAGACGAAATACCGGCAGCGTCACCAAAGTAGTGACTAGCAGCATCAAAACCATCACTTGGAACGATCGGCTGCGCTGGCGCGTACCATTATCCAAGGCATTTTTGTCGAATCGGACGTGAGATTTAAAAGAAAAATCGCCAGCCATATTAATTAATCTGCTCTTTTTATTCAACTAACAAGTAGATGCAGTTGCCATCCGGATTATTTGGAGGAAGATGCAACCATTATAACTTCTCACTCTTTAGTGACAGACAGACATTCTGCCGGTTGGCAGACGAATCTGGCAGATTTTGTGATTAAAGTAGCTTTTAAATATCATCTTTTTGTGACAATTCAAATTTTAAGGAGGTACAGGCGCTGTGGAACCGCTCGATTTTTTGATTGCTTGGCTGGTGACGGGCAGCAGCTTGCTGCTAATTTCTCAACTGCCAATCGGTGTGGAAATTGACAGCACACCGAAAGCCGTAATTTCCGCTGCGGTGTTGGGATTGTTGAATGTTTTAATTTTGCCCATTCTGAAAACAGTTTTTTTCCTGCCGAACTTGCTGACGCTGGGATTGCTTTCCGGCGTGTTTGCTTTTGTGATGAATGCGATCGTTTTTGCCTCTGCTGCGAAGCTAGTGGAAGGATTTCACCTACGGATGGGCCTGTGAGCGCGGTATTGGGGGCGATCGCCCTGGCAGCAGTTAGCAGCTTTATCAATAGCGCGCTGATTTAGCAATTTCCCCAGAAAAAGGGCGATCGAAATCGCCCGATATTTCCACACATTACCTTGCGCGTTTCGTTTCTCTAGAACCGATTTCAATCGCCGAATATTCCTTATTCCTTCTTCTTTCTCCCTTCTTAGTTGTCCCCTATTCCCTCTTCCTTCTTCCTTCTTACTTCCCAATCACCGACTTATAGGCTGTTACTTTGATGTCAATTCCAGTAATATCTGTGCCGACAACTACAGCGGCTGCTCCTAAGTTTAATGCTTTTTTTGCCATTTCTGGCCCGGCGATTCCGCCTTCGCAGATAACTGGAACCTTAAGCTTTTCTACCATTTGGGCTAGCAAATCAAATCCGGGCGGCGAGAAACTTTGCGTCTGTGGAGTGTAGCCAAAAAGAGTAGTTGCGACAGTATCTGCACCAGCTTGGG
Source organism: Microcoleus sp. CZ3-B2 (assembly GCF_036705055.1). NCBI lineage: Bacteria > Bacillati > Cyanobacteriota > Cyanophyceae > Oscillatoriales > Microcoleaceae > Microcoleus > Microcoleus sp. CZ3-B2. The sequence continues at coordinate 44,764 of NZ_JAUBTN010000014.1, forward strand.
CCGCCGCGATCGCAGCTTCGATCGTGTCTACATCCGCCATCACCAATTTCCCTAATTCGCTGTGAATTCGATCGATTAACGTTTTTAACTCTTCGCCAGCAGGACGGTTTCGCAAAGTCGCGTCAACGGCGATAATATCGGCTCCAGAAGTGGCGATCGCCCGCGCGTCTTCAAACCGAGGAGTAATGTAAATCTCGCATCCCGGCAATTGCTGCTTCCAAATCCCAATTATCGGAGCCGATACCTGTTTTCGCACCGCCGCAATGTGAGCCGGAGAGTCAATCCGCACCCCCGCAGCCCCTCGATTGACAGCGGTGCGAGCCATTGCCGCAATGACGATCGGATCGTGCAGCGGCGAATCGGCTGGTGCTTGACAAGAAACAATTAATCCTGTAGGAATTTGACAATTAATCATGGTGAATTAGGAATTGGGAATTGGGCATGGGGAATTGGCCAAACAGGGAATTGGCCAAACAGGGCATCGGCCAAACAGGGCATCGGCCAAACAGGGCATCGGCCAAACAGGGCATTGGGCCCAGCGAAGGGATGGGCATGGGGCATGGGCCAAACAGGGCATCGGCCAAACAGGGCATTGGGATTTTTTTTGTAATTTATTCCCTGTGTCCTATTGAACTCAAATAAGCGTTAAGTTTTGGTAGTAATTTATCAACAATTGGTTTAAATTTGCTTACTTGTTCGCTTGTGATAAGTTGTCTAGCATACGCTAATCTTAACCAGTGTACTGTTTCGTACAAAGAGCCTCTGGCAATTTTTACAAAACGCCGATTATCTTGGTCATTATAACGACCTCTTCCTTCAGCAATATTAGCACATACACTATCAGCAGACCGAACGATCTGTTTGCCCATCGTATCTTTTGTGAAATAATCCCATTTTTTAACAATCTCCCAAATCTCATTCGCCAAACTTTCCGCCAACTTATAAACCTCTAATTCCTCAAAATCAGGTCTTCCCATAATTACCTCAAACACTCAATTATATTAAATGCCCCATGCCCCATGCCCCATCCCTCCGCTTCGCTCCGCCCCATGCCCCATGCCCAATTATCCATTACCAATCCCCACCATTAAAGAAAGAATTTTGTCTAGCAATTGCTGAGGGTGAATCGGTTTAGCCAAACAATCGTTAGCTCCCGCCGTCACGAAAGATACTCGATCTGCAGGAATTTCCTGGGCGCTTAAAGCCAGGATTTTGAGATTTTCAGTAGCTGGTTTTTGGCGCAGTTGTTGGATGATTTCGCAGCCATTCATTCCTGGTAAACGCATATCTACAATCACAGCATTCGGTTGCAAAAGTTCAATTTGTTCTACGGCTGCCGAACCTTCAATCATCCACACTACTTGCAGTCCTGCTGCTGTCAGGATATCGCAAATGAGCATGGCAGTTTCTTCATCTTCTTCGACGAGCACGATGCTGCCTCGCAGGGAGGAGGAGTGCAGCGGTAAAGATGAATTGGATTTTTCATATTTGAATTTTGTGGATTCATCTTTGCTTTTAGTTTGACTCGGTATAAAAACGGTAAAGGTAGAGCCGACATCAACTGTAGAGTTGACTTCGATCGCGCCGCCGTGAAGCTCTACTAACTGTTTGGTTAAGGCTAATCCCAGACCGGTGCCGCCGTATTCGCGGCGGTAGGGAGAATCTAATTGCTGGAATTTTTGAAACAAGAGCGATCGCTGATTTTCGGGGATTCCAATGCCAGTATCTTTGATTTGAAACACAGCGGTGCTACCTGCAGGTGCAGTACCGGGCTGTCGCACTGCTGGCGTTTGATTTTTATCTTCTGTTACCCAAACTCGCAGGATGACTCGCCCGCCTTCGGGAGTAAATTTGATCGCATTTCCTAAGAGATTGAACAGAATTTGTCTCACGCGGCGCGGATCTGCAGTGAAGCGATCGCACTCTTGTTTTACCCGCTGTTCTTGTATTAGTTCTACTCCTTTAGCCGCAGCTTTTTCTTTGAGGGCGTGCAGGCTCTGGGAAGCTAATTTAGAAATTGAAAATTCACTAATTTTTAAGATTGCTTTTCCCGCTTCTACTTGCGATAAATCTAAAATATCGTTGATTAATTCTAATAAGTGGTCGCCGCTATCTCGGATAGTTTGCAGGTATTGTCGCTGCTTTTGCAGCGGCACTTGTTTTGTGCCAACTTTGCCGTAAGACCACCGCAACAGCGTGTCGGAAATGCCGATGACGCAGGTGAGGGGAGTCCGCAATTCGTGGCTCATAGCTGCCAAAAATTCGCTCTTGGCGAGGCTGGCAGACTGGGCGGCGACCAGTGCATCGCGCAGTTCTCGCGTGCGCTCTATGACGCGCTGTTCTGAGGTGCGCTTTTGTTGCTGAACTTCTGCATAAAGTTCGGCTTGGTAAATGGCGATCGCCAAATGTTCTGCTATTTGTCGCAAAAATGTTATTTTGCTTTCTTCCCACTCCCGCACAGTACACTGGTGGGCAATTAGCAGCCCCCACAAGTCGTCTTGAACTACGATCGGCACTAGCAATTTCCCCCGCACCTGAGCCCGCCGCATCAACTCTAAAAAACAAGGGTGCGAAGAGTAAGTTTTTTCCACATCCGCGACGCACAAAGCCAAACCTTTGCGATACTTCTCTGTGTCGATGACTCGATCGAGAAAACAGTCGGCACCTTCACTAAAATTGAGTACAGACGAGATAGCATCGCTGGCTAAAGCTTCGTAGGTAACGCGACCTAAATACAAGAAATACTGGGAATTTTCTTTGAGTTCGCCCGACGCAGAAACCTCTGCCAGTATTTGTTTACTTAATTTGCCATCGGGAGAGGCTGGCATTTTGTCAAATTGATAAATTAACAGGCGATCTACATCCAAAAATTCTCGCACTCTCGAAACTGCTTTTGACAAAATGACAGGCAATTCCAAACTCTGGCGGATTTGAGTTGTCACCTGATTCAAAAGTCGCTCTTGTTCGAGCTGCTGCTGCAAAGCATCTTCCACTGGCTGATAAAATTGAATGCAGGAATTTGGCATTTCTTCTGCGCGATCGCCCACTTCAGTCATCTGGTGCTGTAGCGTTTCGGGAGCGATCGGTTGGGGCGCGGAATTTTCCTCTATTTCCGTTTGGGCTTGTAGGGGCTGGTGATTATTTTTTCTGGCATCGATTGCGAGAATATCCAGCAAATTCAGGGTAAATTCGCTTTGAATAACGGCCGAGTTTGACTGTATATTTTTAATGGCTTGTTTCAGGGCGCGAATATTAATTTTTCCCTTGGTTCCTGGCGTTGTTTTGGCGATTTTTGCTACTATGGGGGAGAGGAAATTTGCGATCGCCTCTGGCTCGAAAGTCAACTCCACATTTAATTGCCAATTGAGATGTTTTTCGCTGTGTTTGCGTTCGTTTGTTGCAGCAGCATCTAATGGCTTCCCCCGCAGCAGCGCGCTAAACCCCTCTGATATTAATGCTGCAAACCGTTCCGACGAGTTTTCCCGATTTTCAGTAAAGGCAGGAGCATCGTCCGCCAGCCAAATCGCCCCCGGGAGTTCAGCCATTTGCTGTAACAACTGGTAAGCAGCCTCAAAGGTTGCTAGTGGCAAAGTTCGACTTAAGCTTTTTGGTTTCAATCTAGGTATTTTTCCGGTTGTTTTCAAGAACACAAGATCGAGCCCGATATTTTAGGGACGAAACCGGGGCGCAGCAGGCGCGAACGCTCCCAAAGACTTGAGATGAAAGTAATCAGAAGGCAGGCTCTCATCAGGCCCGCGAGTGGGAGAGTACATTTCTCCCTATAGTTGTGATTACTTTAAACAATCTTATTCCAGTATAATATCAATATATAATTTGTTAACTTCTACTTAACACTATCCGGGTAAATGAGCAATCCAACTCAACTCACCCCCGATTTCACGATCGGACATCTGCCGTCTCACCACTGCCAAGTGAGTGCTGCAACTCTAGGACAGGTAGTGGCTGAAAAATTCGAGGAAGAACCAGACCTGCCGGGAGTAATTATTACTCACGAATCGCAGGTGTTGGGAATGATTTCTCGTGTCAAATTTCGAGAGCAAATGATTCTTCCCGATCGGGTAGAACTTTACGGGCAGCACCCGATTCGCTCTTTGTTAGATTTTATTAGAATTCCGCCTTTGGTGATGGAGGAAAACTGGAAAATTGATGATGCCGTGCAAGCCTCTCTCAACAGGCAAAAAGACTTGATTTATGAACCAATTATTGTGGTAATGAAAAACCACACACTCCGCCTTTTGGACGTTCAAACTCTGGTAATAGCGCAATCTCAAAATTTAGCGCAAGCTTACAAAATTATTCAAAAATATCGAGCAGAAAAACAAAAATATCTGGCGATAATTCAAAAAGAGCAAGCCCAAGTTCGCGAATATCATAAGCTTTTACAATCCCAACTTCTGGAAACAAAAAAATCGCAAAATACTCCCAGTTCTCAGGAATTGGCACTGGTAAAACAAGCCGAACAAATTGCTCAAATGAATCGGCGATTTGTGAGAATTGCGAAGTTGATTTCGTCGGAGGGTCGCCAAGCATTTCAAGCTACTTTTCAAGGTGCTAATTCTATTTGCAACAATACAGATAAAATTTTGGGAGTTGGCAAAGCCATAGCTAACGATCTAGAAACGGTTAACCGCACTTCCCGAACTATCCGGGAGGCGATCGAACAAGTCAGGCATTTAGCAGTACAGGTGGCTGTAGTTACCAATCAGATGGGAAGCAAGCCCAACGGTCTTGGCCAAGTGAGTTTAGAAATTGGCCGACTGGCAAGTAAAACTTTTGAATTGGGGACTCAAATAGAGCAAATTGCCAGCCGGTTTAAACTTCGCGTTCACGAACTCACGGAGGCGGCAAGAGCTGGTGCTAATGTGGCAAAATTCGTGACCATCAAGATCGATCGTGCCGAAATGGCGCTGTTAGAATTGGAAGAATTAATAGCAGAAAAAAATCCTAATTCATTTATAGATACTAAAGAATCTCTAGGTGTCAACAAAAGTGTTACAGCCCATTCTTTAGTTAAAGATATAGAACACGCAGAAATCGCCGTTTCTGAATTAGAAGAAATAGTTAAGCAACAAAATTCTTCGCAATATCTGATCGAAAAAATTCAGCAGGCTCTGAAGTCAAAAAAGCCCTGAAATTTTAGCAAGAATATGGTAATAAATTGAATTTTTTCCAAAATCACAAGCATAATAAAACTTTACATTTTGACTGTTGAAAAAATACTATTTGTTTGAGCGAGGTGAAACAAATTAAAATAAGAGTTGGAAAAGGCTATTGAACATGGGTGTCAACTTAATCTCTTGTGCCGTGCCGCTCTATTGTTTGACGGGCAGAACCCCCTGCGCCCCTGTTCCCTTGGGAGAAGAGTGTTCAAAGTGAGTATTGTTGAGGGGTATTAGTGGGTATTGCTCCCCATCGAGACCAATCGGACGAGAGATACAAAAGACCTCTCATAAAAAGCCTGTACAGAGCAGGCATCCTCGCCGCTCCACAAGAATTATTCGAGAGGTATCAAGAAGTTATGATTTCATTTGACATGATGCCGGCTATTGAAATCCGCAAAAATTGATCGCAAATTACACAAACAGCTTAATTAAAAGGTGATATTTATGAAAATCTTGCTAGTAGAAGATGACACAATTACAATTAATTTGTTAACTCAATCGCTCAACGCTCACAATTACAATGTGAATGCGGCGACAGACGGTGAAACAGCATTACATTTGGCGCGGGCTTACGATTACGACTTGATTGTTTTGGATGTGATGATTCCTAAATTAGACGGTATTAGTTTGTGTCGTAAATTGCGATCGTCCGGCTGCAAAATGCCGATTTTACTGCTGACGGCGCTAGATAGCAGCAGCAATTTAGTTGAAGGTTTAGAAGCCGGTGCAGATGATTATGTGGTCAAGCCCTTCAATCTGAAAGAATTAATTGCTCGCATTCGGGCTTTGTTGCGCCGGGGTAAGGCAAGTTTGTCGAGTACAAATTTGACTTGGGAAAAACTGCAAGTCAACCCGGATACTACGGAAGTCACTTATGCCGAAAAGATGCTGCATTTGACTCCTAAAGAGTACAATTTGTTGGAACTTTTTCTGAGAAATCCCCGGCGCATTTTCAGCCGCAGCGCTATGCTCGATCGCATTTGGTCGTCCGGCGAATTTCCTCAAGAAGAAGCCGTTACCGCTCACATCAAGGGGTTGCGGCACAAACTGAAAGCAGCCGGGATGACGGTAGATTTAGTCGAAACTGTGTACGGATTGGGCTATCGGCTCAAAAGTCTGCCGGAGGATATGGAAAACCAAAAAATTCTCCAGGAAACGGCAGAAACTACTAGAAGTCAAGAGAGTTTATCTGCTGAATCCAGCGGGCAGAATCAGGAATTAAATAATGAGGATCGCCACTTGAAAGTCCTGAGTGCGATCGCCCAAATTAGGGAAAAGTTAAAAGTCGATTTTAGCGAAAAGGTGGCGATATTCGATCGCGCGATCGCTCAACTCAAAAGCGGAAGCTTGGAGGACGAACTGCGGCGGGAAGCTCAGGAGCAAGCTCATAAATTAGTCGGTTCTTTGGGAACTTTAGGGCTGCCGAAAGGTTCGGAAGTGGCGCGCAAAATCGAACATTTGTTCAAGGCGGAAAATGTCTTGAAACCTGGGAATGCTGAGCTGATGGAGGAATTTCTGGATTTGCTCAAACAGGTATTCGATCGCCCGCCGGAACCTGAAACCGAGCCTGTTGCTCAGGTTGTCCAACAATACCGAATCCTGATTGTTGATGATGATACTTTGCAGAGCGATCGACTAAAAATAGCCGCCTCCGGTTCCGGCTTCGAGATAGAAGTCGCAAACTCTCCGCAATCCGCAAGAAATGCGATTTCTCAACGGCCTCCCGACGCGATTTTGCTGGATTTGACCTTTTCCAGAACTCAGGAAAACGGACTTAATCTCCTAGCCGAACTCCGCAGTGAAAAGCCCGAAATTCCGGTGATGGTTTTTAGCGGGCACAATCAATTGAGCGATCGAATAGAAGTTGCTCGTTTGGGAGCTTCCGGCTTTTTACACAAATCAATTCCCGCAGCAGATATACTCAAAGCAGTCGCCCAACTCCTCGACCATACGGACTCTACAGAAGCCAAAGTTATGGTGGTAGATGATGACGTGCATCTATTGGCTGTACTGAAAGTGATTCTACAACCTTGGGGATTTCAGGTGACAACATTAGATAATCCAGAAAAATTCTGGGATGTACTCGAAACCACTTGTCCCGATTTGCTAATTTTAGATGTGGAAATGCCCGGTTATAACGGTATTGAGTTGTGTTTGGCAGTACGGAACGATTTGCGTTGGAGCAAGCTCCCAGTCCTATTTTTGACTGCTCATTCCGAGTCGGAAATAGTGCGCCAAATGTTTGTTGCGGGTGCTGACGATTACGTGAATAAGCCGATCGTAGAACCGGAATTGATTGCTCGCCTCCTGAACCGTTTGGAACGAAGCCAACTCAGACACAGACTGTCTCTGACACAGGGTTAAGCTTAGTCTCGATCCTCCCAGCGCCCTCCTTAAGAAAGATGCCGATCGAGCATAGCTTTTTAAGGAGGATTTAGGGGGATCTAATCTCGACGATAAACCAGAGATACAAAGGTTTTCAGGGGATTCGTGACATCAATCATGCAGCAGATGTCCGAAACTGCCAATCCCAGCTTTCACCCAGAGTTGGGATGGTTAGGTTGTGCGATTGGGAGCATCTGGTGTTTTGCAAAAAGCATTTTTTTGTAGTGCGAACGTCCCCGCTCGCGTCTTGTACCACTCGCGAGCTCTTGAGGTGCTCGCACTATAAATGCAAAACTGAGATGATCCCGTGCGATTCGGATGCGTGTCGATCAATGTTTGATATCATGTAAGTCGATTACCAAAACAAATACTGTTCCCGCGTGCCCACAAAAGTACCCAATATTGAGCCTGTGCAAGTCCGCACGCGCGAACCTTATACCATTTTTCTAAAGATTTGCTATGGATGAAGTCATAGCCCCCCATGCTTTGAGGGGGTTGGGGGGAGGTAGTATGTAGCGCTACTTTATGAAATTGGTATTACTGCGGTCAATAGACCAGACTGGATATGACCGACAGGCAAAAACACAAACTCATTTAAAAACATATTTACAAAAACACGAAAGTAATGGCATTACCCTCAGACAAAGCCGCTCTCAATGACAGCGAATACGAATTAATTTACGCACCGGGTTCCATTCAACCTCACGGTATTTTGTTGGTGCTAGAATCTCCGCTGTTGAAAATTTTGCAAGTTAGCAACAATACTTTTGAGGAACTCGGCATTGACCCCGAAGCACTTTTGGATCATTTTTTACAGGAATTTGTTGAAAGTGCGGAAATTGAGGCTATTGAAAAAGCTTTATTGGGAAATAGCTCTCAACGTAATCGTATTACATTATCATTCAAAAATCAAAAGCGCCAGTCTGTTTTTGAGGGAACGCTGCATCAATCAAGTTCAGTATTAATTGTGGAACTAGAGCCGATTGTTGCGCCCAAAGCTAGCGATTGTTTCAATTCTGATGATTTGATTCAACAGCAGATTGACAAAATCCACAACACGCCAAACCTGCAAGCGCTGTGTCAGACAGCAGTTGAAGAAGTGCGGAGAACGATCGGTTTCGATCGGGCGATCGTCTATCAATTTGATGCCACCGGTGCCGGGAAAGTCGTCGCCGAAGACAAAGTAGAAAATTTAGCTCCTTTATTGGGGCTGCACTATCCGGCTACTGATATTCCCCACCAGGCCAGAAACCAGTTCACGATGAATTTAATTCGGTTTATTCCCGATATTCACTATCAGCCCGTACAACTAATTCCTCACTGCAATCCGCTGACCGGTCGCCCTCTGGAGCTGGAATTTTCTTTGTTGAGAACAGTTTCTCCTTGCCACCTTCAATATCTAAAAAATATGAAGATTGGCGCCAGCATGACGGTGACATTAATGAAAGACCAAAAACTCTGGGGATTAATTGCCTGTCACCACCAAACACCAAAGTATCTCAACTACAGAACAAGAAAGACTTGCGAATTACTAGCCAAATTTGTCAATTTAGAACTAAACTACAAACAAGATAGCGAAAATCGAAACTATGCAATTTCTTTAAAAGAAATTTGCCGTAAATTTATCGCTGAATTTTCTCAAGAAAACTGTTTTGTAGAAGGTTTACTTAAATCCCCAGAGGCATGGCTGGCATTGGTGGGGGCTACCGGTGGAGTTGTGTGTGCCAATGAAAATTTGATCGCTACCGGCCAAACCCCGGAATTAGGAGAAATCGAGAAGTTAATTGCTTGGATCAAACCTCAAATAAATAATGAAATTTTTTATACAGATTGTCTGGCAAAACTGTATCCGCAAGCCCAGAAGTTTAAAGAAGTTGCTAGCGGTTTGCTGGTGATGGCTTTGTCGGAAATGCAAAATTATTATATTTTGTGGTTCCGTCCCGAAGCAATTCAAACTGTCAATTGGGCCGGTCAACCAGACTGGCCAATTGAATTTAAACCGGATGGCAGCAGGTTGATGTCTCCTCGCACTTCCTTTGATTTGTGGCAAGAAACTGTGAGGTTAAAATCTTTGCCTTGGCAGCAGTGCGAAATTGAAATTGCCCGAGAACTGCGAGTGGCGATTGCTAGCATTGAGTTGCGGAAAATCAACCAGCAGCTTAACTTAGCTTTGTCGGCTACCAAAATCGGATTTTGGGACTGGGACGTGCAGAAAAATTACATTGTTTGGTCGAGGGAACACCAAGAGTTGTTTGGTTTGGCACCGGGAACTTTTGCCGGAAATTATGAAAATTTTGTAGCCTGCATTTACCCAGAAGATTTAGAAACTTTGGAGAATGCTGTGAATGTGGCGCGAGTGCAGCGGGCAGATTTCTATCACGAACACCGCGTGATTTGGCCTGATGGCAGCATTCACTGGATTGAGGGGAAAGGTAAGTTTTTTTATAGCGAAGCGGGCGATGCAGTGCGGATGGTGGGGACTGTTAGAGAAATTACCGATCGCAAAGCTAGAGAATTAGAGTTGCGTTTGTTGGAATCTGCAGTCACCACAACTAACGACGCGGTGTTAATTACCGAAGCTGAACCGATTGACGAACCGGGCCCGCGAATTCTGTATGTCAACCCAGCTTTCACGCGGATGAGTGGCTATACGCTAGAAGAAGTTTTGGGCAAAACGCCGCGCATTTTGCAAGGAGAAAAAACAGATAGAGCAAGTCTAGATAGCATTCGGACAGCTTTGAAAAATTGGCAGCCGGTGCGGGTTGAGTTGATAAATTACCGCAAAGACGGGACGGAATTTTGGGTAGAATTGAGTATTGTTCCCATAACCAACGAAAGTGGTTGGTTTACCCATTGGGTGGCCGTGCAGCGCGATATTAGCGATGCCGTGGCGGCAGCTACGCAACGCAAACAAGCTGAAGCCGCCCTCCAACAGCTCAACGAACGGTTAGAAATGCGAGTTTTGCAGCGAACCAGAGAACTAGAAAATTCTCAAGCAGAACTCCGGGAAAACGAAGCTTTATTTCGCTCTCTGAGCGAGAGTTCCCCTGTGGGCATTTTCAAAATCGATGGTGGGGGACAATGTACCTATACAAATCCGCGCTGTCAAGCAATTGGTGGCTTCACAGCAGCAGAAGCTTTGGGAAGCGGCTGGATGCAGTTTGTTCACCCGGAAGACATTAAACTAATTCGGTCTAAATGGTCGGAATCGCGATCGCTAGAAGAGGTATTTTCCTGCGAATTTCGCCACGTCAAACTAGACGGAACAATCAGGTTTTGTTGGCTAAAAACAGCTCCGATTTTTTCCAACCGAGGTCAACTAATCGGTCACGTCGGCACAGTCACGGATATCACAGAAAGCCGGGAAATTGAAAAAATGAAAAATGAGTTTATTTCCATTGTCAGCCACGAACTGCGAACGCCACTTACTTCAATTCACGGTTCTTTAGGTTTGCTGGCTGCTGGGGTACTCAAAGACAAACCGGAAACGGCCAATAAGATGTTACAAATTGCGTCGAGCCAGACAGAACGGTTAGTGCGTTTGGTTAATGATATTCTCGATTTAGAGCGGCTAGAATCGAGCCAAGTTACGATTATCAAGCAGTGGTGCGACGCGGAGGTTTTGATCCGGAAGTCTGCGGAAGCTGTGCTGTCTGTGGCGGCTGAAAATCAAATTAATTTGTCGATTTTGCCCTCTTGTGCACAAGTTTGGGCAGAGCCCGACAGGATCGTTCAAATGCTGGTAAATTTGTTGAGCAATGCGATTAAATTTTCGCCGAGCGGGTGTACAGTAACTGTTAGGGTTGAAGATTTAGGCGGTTCCCTACGGGATAGCTACGCTTCACGAGTTTTATTTGAAGTCAAAGATCGGGGTCGGGGGATTCCTGCCGATCAACTAGAAACTATCTTTGGACGATTTCAACAGGTGGATGCTTCTGACTCCCGCCAAAAAGGAGGTACGGGTTTGGGTTTGGCTATCTGTCGCAGCATCGTACAGCAGCACGGCGGCAGAATTTGGGTCGAAAGTGTTGTTTCTGAAGGCAGCAGTTTCTATTTCACGGTGCCTGGACCGTTTGAAAGCGAAGGGGAAAAAAGTTAGCTAACAATCTCGGAAAAAAGCGACAATATCAAGGTCAAACCCGCTAAAATCGCGGTAATTTCCTTGCAAAGATCGCGCAATTATGTTAATAAATCGGGTTTATGCGTCCAGGAAAATCCTAATTCGGCTGTTTTCAGAATTTCCTCATTTTTTTGATTTAGCTTTGAGATCGGGTGATTGGTTACTTTAAACCCTGATTCCCCAGAAGTTCCACAGATAACCTCGGGGAGTCCGGGTTTTTTGTTGCCGGCAAAATATAGCGGACTCTACATTATTTACGCGCAGAATAACTGTTGTTGAAGTTACCGAGACTTGCGTCAAGCACTGGTTAAAAACCCGGACTGTCGAAGGCAGCGAAGTTTTTTTAGGACTGGCGCGCGGGCGGCAATCACCTTGATTTTTCACGAATATACAGAGTCTGCAGCCGACAGATTAGGTAAAAAACCCGGGTTTCTGCGCTAGTGCGGTAATGCCTGCTGCGGCAAAAGTATATTCATCGAAAAAAAATGATAGTCTTCATAATTCCCTCAGATTTTTTAGATATTGTTTGTTTTAGGTTCTACAGTTGAAGGTCGCACTCTCAGCAGTATCCCGCTGCCGAAGAAAAAACCTGCAGTCTGGGGAGTCGGGGTCAGGGATGGTGCTTTCGATTAACTGGTGCCACAGCATAAGTTTTTGAAAGATTGTGGAGATTTGTTAAATGTTAGACCGGGTATCTTCTAAAGATAGCGACCACATTTTGTGCTATTACCCAAATACTACGAACCAAATTCAGGTGTTTCGGATTGGGAACATTCCTAATTGGTACTTTGAAAGGGTGGTGTTTCCGGGAGAGCGACTGATGTTTAAAGCTGCGGTAGAAGCAGTCTTAGAAATTCACACCTGCGCCGTAGCAACTGCTATTTTATCAGACAAGATTCCGTGCTACGTGTTGCGGTTTATAGAAGAGGTTGGTTCTGAGTTAGCTCTAGTTTTTCCTAAAGAAAAATGTGCCGTATTGTCGCGCTAAAATTAAGGAGAAATCCAAATAAATAGCACGGAAAAAGTATTAGTTAAGTAGTCTTTTAGGACGGGAAAAATGCAGAAAAATCTGGTCAATATGACCTTGGCTTTAGTGACAGAGGAAGTAGAAATTATCTTGGGTTCTTATCCCAAGTATCCTTACCAAGAAGCTTTTTCCCCTTGGGGCTTGCGGCAGGATTTGATTGCTTACGTGCTCAGCCGAGTTCCTAATAAATATATTGCGATCGACTCCGGTGAGTCTCTCAACCAAAAAGTGCAGATTCGCTGTTCTTCAGAGCAGTTGCTGCACATAGAAAATTTGATTCATACTGGGATTCGCGACGTGCTGCACAGCTATCAGAAGATAGATTACCGCGTTTGGGAACAAGTTAAATCTGGTGAGAGGGCTGCTAGTTGGTAAGAATAGTTTTTCGCTTGATGGGGTAGATGTCAGTCGGCTCGGCACTCTCGGTTGAGCGATCGAGCTATAATTGTGTACCTGTTCGATCGCGATTAACACTTTTGGTAATCGCCGCAGCCGTCGCAGGGGCCATTAGGTTTGACAGCACAGCGGAGAATTTCCGATCGAGCGTTAAAGCGACAGCTAGGATCTCCGATAATCCAGATACCGCTGACAAATGTTCTTTCCGTCGGCGGTTCCACAGACTGCACGTACAGGGCAATTTTTTGCAGTTGGTAGCGGCCGGATTTGAGTTGATAGCGGTGGTGGCGTTCCAAAACAGCATAGGTTTGTTCCTCGAAATCTAGATAGTTCCCCGGTTGCGGTGTCCAATCGAGCCGAATGCTGCCTAAAGATTGGCGGGGGTGAGATAAAATTAATTCTACTGGTAAAGTATTTTGTTCCATGTGGCGGTCTGGCAAGCTAGTATACGCTGATGGTATCGCACTCACAGGTTCGATCGAGATGCGGTGGAGATTCTGAACGGATTTTAACGGTTTGCGGGACTTGCGGTGCGTTTGTAGTAAGGACTTCAGTCCTTGGATCTCGATCGGGCGCGAGCTCGCTTAGGTGCTCGCAGGCTTGAAATGCAAAACATAGATTCTCCCGATGAGGACGGTCATCCTGAGTGGGAACAAAACCGGATTTTGTACCCTCAAAATTCCCAAAAATATGCCATTCCCTCCATGATTCCTCCAGCGCCAGCAGAGCGAGCTAAATAATGATTGTTGCCGCCGAATTCGCGATGCCATGCTAAGAGTTCTGACATGGCGTTAGCGACGATTACTCCGCGAACATCTTGTTCAAACATACTGATATCGTTACCAGAATCGCCGCAGACTAATGTTAACTCTGATGGAATTTCCAGGCGCTTTTGTAAATAAGTCAAGGCCTTACCTTTATTGCTAGTTTCCGGTAAAATATCTACATCGCGATTGCTGCTAAAAATGATTTGAGCGGCCAGTCCCGATGCTGTTAGTTTTTGCTGCAATTCCTGAAGAATCGAGCTGTGTTCTGCTGATGATTCCAGAAAATAACTGATTTTCCAAGGATTTTGTGCTTGTGGGGATTGGGGTTTAAGTTTCTTAAACTGCTGAGCTAAAGAGACGATCGCCATTTTATCCCAATTTTGAGAAATATATTGAGCCCAATCTAAATCCAGAGTGCCATCTTGGTAAATCTCGCTACCTACACCTGCGATTAAATAATCCGGTGCTAGCAGTTGTTTTTCTGCAATTAATTCGCAAGTCGAAGCATGAGAACGCCCGGTAGCGTAAACCAAACAAATTTGCGATCGCATAGATTGCAAGCGCTGGTTAAAAACTTGAGTTGCTTCGTCATTTCCCACGAGCGTATTGTCTAAATCTGTAACTAATAAAAACTTCATTTTTGGCATTATTCAATAGTCAGCAGTCATCAGTCATCAGTGATTAATGATATCGTTGACCGTTGCATCGTCAGGTGATTTAACCGGCGCTAGAACACAGAGTACACAGAGTCCGAGAATACATATCTGAATCATTCCGATGCTACCGGATTTGATATGATATCATGTCCGATGGCTTGACTGCGATCGATCGGGTTCGTAGTGCGGACTTATATCATTTCCGGTTGCATCGGAAAAATAAAATCGAGTCAACAGTCAACAGTCCGTAGGGGCGGTGGATGGTGCGGGCCCGCCCTCTTAACAGTCAACAGTCAGCAGTCAGCAGTCAACAGTCAGCAGTTAACAGTCAACAGTCAACAGTCAACAGTCATCTATGAGTGCTACCGGATTTGATATTAAATCCGTTTTCGCTGCGGACACTTGGACGCAGTACAAACCGTTTTTATTTTGGTAATCAAAGGGAGACGATTTGATTTCTCCCCTGCGTCCGAATGTCAACGAATTGGAATTTCGATAATAAATTCAGTACCTTTACCCGGTTGGGAGACACACTGCAATTTGCCGTTATGTTTTTCAACGACAATTTGGTGCGAAATTGATAAACCCAAACCTGTACCTTTACCTACGGGTTTTGTGGTATAAAACGGGTCAAACAAACGCACAATCTTATCTTCGGGAATGCCAGGGCCGTTGTCTTTAATCCGAACACAAATACTCTTATTATCAATTGTTTCAGTTTTAATTGTAATTGTAGGAAAGCTAAAACCCGCGGTATTTTTTCCTGGGCTGCTGTTTTCTTCCAAGGCATCCATCGCATTGGCTAATACATTCATAAAGACCTGATTTAACAGTCCGGGATGACATTCTATTTCCGGCATTTCTCCGTATTCTTTAATAACTTCAATGCCCTGCCAGTTGGCTTTGGCTTTCAGCCTGCTGTTCAACATTAACAAGGTACTGTCTAAACCTTCGTGAATGTCGGCAGATTTGATTTTTGCTTCGTCCGCCCGCGAGAAATTGCGGAGAGTTTGAATGATTTCTACAATGCGATCGCATCCTGTGTGCATCGAATTGAGCAATTTTGGCAGGTCTTTTGCGAGAAATTCTATGTCTATATCTTCGGCTTGTTTCTGAATTTTGGCTGGAGGAGTTGGGTACTCTTCTCGATACATTTGCACGATGTCTAACAAGTCGAGAATGTAGTCGCGGACGTGGCAGAGGTTGCCGGCGACAAAGCCCACTGGGTTGTTAATTTCGTGGGCAATTCCTGCTAGGACTTGTCCGAGGGAAGACATTTTTTCGGTTTGGACTAACTGCATTTGAGTTTGCTGCAAATTGTGCAAAGCTGTTTGCAGTTCTTGGGATTTTTGCCGATCGCGCTTTGCGGAGGCGGCCCGTTCTTCCTCAACTCCGATCGCCCCAGCAATAATTCCGATCAGCTTGCAATCGGCTTGAGAAGGCGCGATCGGTTCGGTGTAGACAACGCACACCGAACCGACATAATCGTCGCCGCGCCGCACTGCTTGTCCCAGATAGCTTTTGAGTTCGTAGCGGATGACAGCGGGATCGCTTTGGCCGTAGATCGTGTTCTGCAAGTCAGGAATTGCCACAGCCAGATCGCTGGCTTTTTGGTATACGTCAGTGCAGATGTGGCCCTCGGCGCGATCGACCTCCGGGTAGTCAGGCGGCGTTTGCCAAGTTGCGATCGCGCGCAGCAGCCCGCCACCGACGTGGCTGTAGACGGCGCAGGTTCCGCCCAAAAGCTCGCCGGCTAAGGTTGTCAGGCGCTGGATGTTGTCAGCAGCATCGGTGGTGAATCCCAAAAAGCACTCGTTGATTTTGCTGAGGCGGTACTCTGCTTGCCTGCGCGCGGTCATGTCGCGGGAGTTGAGTACAATTCCCCTCACAGCGGGGTCTGCTAGCAGGTTAATGCCGACTCCTTCGAGAAAACACCAAGAACCGTCAGCGCGCCGGAACCGACCTTCTACGGCGATCGGATCGCCGGGATTTGCGATCAGTTGTTGGAGATAGGAAATCACCGAGGGAAGGTCGTCAGGGTGAATGAAATCGAGAACCATTCGACCCATCAGTTCCTCTGGTTCGTACTCCAAGACTGTTTCTACAGAAGGGCTTTCGTAAACAATGCCGCCGCCTTTGTCGAGAATAGTAATGATGTCGGAACTGTTGAGAATTAGCGATCGCCACTTAGCCTCATTTTGCAATAAAGCTGACTCGGCTTGTTTGCGATCGGTAATATCCTCAACCATTTTGAGAATAAACTGCGGCATTCCCTGACTGTTGTCGATGACAGAGGCGCTGAGGCGTCCCCACCTAGTGCTGCCGTCAGGGCGGAGATAGCGCTTCTCGATTTGGTAAGCTTGGCGATCGCCTCCGGCCAACTGCCGGCGCAACTGGCGCGCAACTGGTGCGTCTTCCGGGTGCGCGCAGGAGTCGATATCCACCCCCCGGAGTTCGGCTTCCGATCGCCCCAGCATAGCTTGAAATGCCGGATTAGTGGCGATCGCCATACCTTGGAGAGTAGCGACTGCCATGCCGATCGCACCGCGTTCAAAAATTGCCCGAAACCGCTGTTCGCTTTCGCGCAAAGCTGCTTCTGCTTCCACTTGCTGGGTGATGTCCCGCCCCGCCACTGCCATGCCTTTGCGGGAACCGTCGGGGTTGAACAGCGGCACTTTCCGCACTTCAAACAAATTGCTGCCGCCTGTGGGTAAGGGGACAATTTGGCTGCAGGAGGTAAGAGTGCCTGCTTCCCAGGTGGTTTCGTCGGTTTCCTGCCAATTTAACAGGATTTCTCTGACTCTGGGATCGGCTGCTGCTGCGAGTTCGGCAGTCGTTTTGCCTTGGTAATCTGCGGTTTCCCAGCCCAAAAGTTTGAGGGCGCAGTCGTTAGCAATCAGCCAGCGCCCCTCGCTGTCTGTGAGGTTGATGGCATCGGGCACGGCATCGATCGCGGTTTTCAGCCAGTATTCTCGATCGCGCAGGGCTGCTTCGGCTGATTTGCGATCGGCGATTTCGGCGACAGTTCCTTCGTAGTAAAGGAGTTTACCTGCTTTGCTGCGGACTTCGCGCACGTTTTCCGAGATCCAGGTAGTGCTGCCGTCAGAGCGACGGACGCAGGACTCAAACTCTTTCAGGGACGAGGTGCGGCTGATTTCGGCGATAAATTCCGCGCGGCGGGTGCGATCGGCGTAAAGGTTTTTTGCCGAACATTTTGCGATCAGTTCTGAGGGGGAATCGTAGCCGTACATTCGGGCGAGTGCGGGGTTGGCGCTGAGGTAGCGCCCGTCTGGGGCGGTTTGAAATATGCCTTCGGTGGCATTTTCAAAGATGCTGCGGTATTTTGCTTCGGCTTGTTTGAGGGCTTCTTCTGCGTGCTTGCGATCGGTGATATCAGCTTGGACACCGATAAAATGGGTGACGGTGCCGCTGCTGTCGCGCACCGGCGAGATGGTGAGTTCGTTCCAGAAAGGAGTGCCGTCTTTGCGGTAGTTTTTCAGAACTACTTTGCAGTCGTGTTGTTCTTTCAGGGCTGCGCGGATTTTAGCGACGGCGGCGCGATCGGTATCCGGGCCTTGCAGGAAGCGGCAGTTGTGCCCGATGACTTCGCCCGTCGAGTAGCCTGTAATCCTCTCGAAAGCTGGGTTGCAGTAGACTATTGGTTGGTCTGGTAAGGTAGCGTCCGAAATCGCGATGCCGTTGCTAGTAGCTGCCAAGGCGCGATCGTACAGCCTCCATACTTCTTCTATTAAATTCGGTGCATTGCCACCAGTGCGAGTCGGCGATAGCGTTTCAGAAGGAATACTTATATTATCGATCTGCATGAGTTTTTTATAGATTGAGTTTCTTGTCGGTTCCGACTGACTGCACCCCAAAGTTCAACAGAATTGTCCTATTTTCCTGCGCCCCAAGTGAGAAGGCGATCGTGCAGAATTTATGCCGTAAATCCTACAAGAGAAAAAATCTAGTCTCCCTCATTTTTCTTTTCTTCTGCCTTGAGCCTTTTGCTTTGTGCCTTCAAACGAATCCTACTTGCTAATTTATAATAGTTGTTGCTAGGATATCTCTATCTCTGGTATGGTTTAGTTTGCAGATGTCGCGCGGCTTACCGGTTCGCACAGCTAATTGTTTATAACGAACAAAAAAACACCTGCTATCTTTAAATATTTTTTTATTCAGAACTTGCAATTTTAAAATCTATTTAAAATTGCCGATTATATCAAATCCGTTAGCCTCGGAATAGTAAATTCACTGTTAACGGTTAACAGTCAACGGTTAACCGTTAACATCATGAGGAGTGCAACCAGAATTGATATTAAGTGCTGTAATTATTTTATTTAATAAAAATAATTGAACTTCTCCTGAAACAAACCGACTCAAGATTAATTTTGAATCATCGCAGCAAGTTCCGAAATATTGTCGATCGCCAAAGTCGGTTTTAGGGCGAGACACTCAGCGCGATCGCCATATCCGTAAGCCGCCCAACAAACATCTATCCCAGCATTTTTCGCAAACAACAAATCAACCGCCGTATCGCCAACCATTAAAACTTGACTGTTCTCCAAATCCGGGAACAGCGGTTTAACTATCGAGTGAAAAACACTCGGATTAGGTTTTTGAATAATTTGTCCGTCATCACCTACAATCAAGTCAAAAAAACTGTGAATTTTCAACTTTTCTAGAAACAAATTAACAAAACTAACGTGCTTGTTGCTAAAAACTCCCAGACTCAATCCCGACTTGCTCGCCAACTGCAAAACTTGCTTGGTTCCGGGAAATAAATCTAGCTGCTTTTCACCTTCTGTCCGATAAAAAGAGCGGTAAGTTTCCACCCATTGGGGAATTGCGCTTTCCTCGATCGCCGGATTGAGGATTTTGAAACTATTTGCTAAATTAATCCCGATCGTCCCTTGAATTGTCTCAGCAGCAGGCGGATCAATATTGAAACTTTCAAAAGTTTTGGTAAAGCAATATACAATAGCTTTGTGAGTAATTGCCAAGGTGCCGTCAAAATCGAAAATAATTAACTTATACTGACTCATCTTCCTCAAAAAATCCTCAAATTAGAATAGGTGCGAATAAATTTAACATAGAGATGCGACTTTTGCAGTAGTCATAAACTCCATTGTATTAGAGCTTACAGGCTAAACCCGCCCCGACAATCGACCCCATAAACCCGGTGTCTACAAATATTTCTAGTTATTAGTAAGTAAGTCGGTGGGGAAAAACACAACTGTGTTAAGAAAGATAAATGAGGCTAAAACCCCAATCCCTCCTGCATTCTGTCTCCTGACTCCTGCCTCATCCCAACTACAAATATTTACGCCTTTCTACTTATAAGTTTATCATTTAATCGAAGACCGCTTCGAGCTAGCCACAAAAAATAATCGCGGACATTACCCGATCGCGCAAATAAAAGTAGAATTAGGCATTTGGCAAGGAGTCGATCGGGGCGTAGAACTGCCTTGGCTGCGCTGGTGGGAGGCATCGGGGACTTTGCTGCCGGCGGCGGAGGAACGAGCAGAACAAGAACGACAAAGGTGCATAGAAGCTGAGTTGCGAATTCAAGCTTTGGAAGCGCGTTTGCGAGAGTTAGAAGGCAGCTAATAGGTAGCCAGAAACCGGGTTTTTCCGCCAAAATATTCGCAAAAAATCCTCAATCTCCCAAAAACCCGGTTTCTTTGAACTTACGCAGCAATGACGAGAAACCGGGTTTTTGGGTCAAGATATTCGATTCAAACCCTCAATCTCGCCAAAAACCCGGTTTCTTTATTGGCAGTGCATAGGTAAACGTAGGCTATAATCCAGAATTTGCGTATATTAATTGGTTAAGAGTAAAGTATTGCATCACTTTTGTGTAAAGTCCTATGGCACTAATTGTTCAGAAATACGGCGGAACATCGGTTGGTACAGTCGATCGCATTTTGGAAGTAGCGCGACGAGTTGTCAAAACAGTACAGCTTGGAAACTCCTTAGTTGTCGTACTTTCGGCGATGGGAAAAACGACTGACGGTTTAGTGAAACTGGCTAAGGAAATTTCCGCAAATCCCAGCAAGCGGGAAATGGATATGTTGCTTTCCACTGGGGAACAAGTCTCGATCGCGCTTTTGAGCATGGCATTGCAAGAAATGGGACAGCCCGCAATTTCCCTCACCGGAGCCCAAGTCGGCATTGTCACCGAAGCCGCCCACACCCGCGCCCGGATTTTGCGAATCGACCCGAACAGGCTCCAAACCCAGTTAAACAGCGGTAAAGTCGTAGTCGTCGCAGGTTTCCAAGGCATCGCTAACGCGACAGAATTGGAAATTACTACTTTGGGTAGAGGCGGTTCCGACACCACGGCAGTAGCCATCGCTGCAGCGCTGCGGGCCGATAGATGTGAAATTTATACCGACGTGCCCGGAATTCTGACTACAGATCCGCGCTTAGTTGCACAGGCGCAACTGATGGACGAAATCACCTGCGACGAAATGCTGGAATTGGCGAGTTTGGGTGCAAAAGTCCTGCACCCGCGCGCCGTAGAAATTGCCAAGAATTACGGTGTGCCGCTGGTGGTGCTTTCTAGCTGGAGTGACGCGCCCGGTACGCGGGTAGTTTCCCCCCCTCCATCGCCCCGGCCTTTGGAGGGCTTGGAGCTCGCGAAAGCGGTGGATGCGGTGGAGTTTGATTTGGATCAGGCGGGGGTGTCGCTGTTGCGTTTGCCCGATCGTCCGGGGGTAGCAGCGCGGTTGTTTGGGGCGATCGCGCAGCAAAACCTCGATGTAGACTTAATTATTCAGTCAATTCACGAGGGAAATACTAACGATATCGCCTTTACGGTAAGGCGAAATTCGCTGAATCAAGCTGTGGCGGTTGCAGATGCGATAGTGCCCTCTCTCGGCAAGAATTCGCGCCCAGAATTGGGGGAACCGGAAGTGAGGGCAGAAGAAAGACCCATAGCTAAAGTTAGCATTGCGGGTGCGGGAATGATCGGCCGTCCGAGGGTAGCGGCCCAGATGTTTAATACTTTGGCGGATGCGGGAATTAATATTCAGATGATTTCGACTTCCGAGGTGAAGGTTAGTTGTACGATCGATGCTGCGGAGTGCGATCGGGCCGTTGCCGAACTCTGCAAAGCATTTGATGTCGCCAACTCCCCTATTGGACTCCATTCATCATCCCACAAACCGCCCGCAGTCCGCGCCGTTGCGTTGGATCTCAATCAAGCGCGTCTAGCAATTCGCCAATTGCCCGATCGACCCGGAGTAGCAGCAAAAATGTTCGGACTTTTAGCCGAAGAAAATATTAGCGTAGACACGATCATTCAATCGCAGCGGTGTCACAATATCGACGGCATATTAACGCGCGACATTGCATTTACCGTAGCACAAATTGACGCAGAAGCAGCTAAAACAGTCCTAGAAAAATCAGCAGTTGAATTCGGCTGGGGCGAAGTAGCAGTCGATACAGAAATCGCTAAAGTTAGCGTTGTCGGTTCCGGGATGGTAGCGCATCCGGGAGTTGCGGCAAAGATGTTTGAAGCACTTTCGCAGCACGAAATCAACATTCAAATGATTGCAACTTCTGAGATTAAGATTAGCTGCGTTGTGGATGAGGCACAGGGTGTCACAGCTTTAAAGGCAATTCACGCGGCGTTTGAGCTTTCGGGCAGTGAAAAAGTCCAAGTTCCAGCGTAATACTTGTTTGTAGTAGTAGTAGTAGTAGGGACACGGCACTGTGTCCTTATTGCTTATTGCTGCCGTGTCATTATTGCAGATGATTAGGCTGTGTTAGGATCGAATTGGCGATCGGCTCAAAAGGATTGAATCTTATGACTGTAGCGAAGGAACAGATTACTGATAGCAATAGCAATAGCGGTTTATCAAATTTCCGCATCACTGTCGAACGTCTGCTAGAACTTTTAGATTTAGAAGAAGAGGATGAATACGGAATTTTGAGACCGACTGAATATGCTTTCAGGACAGCGATGAAATTAGTTGTTGAGGCTTACGATCGCATGGGAAACAGTTTTCCAAAAGCCTCTACTGCTACAGATGACCGAGGCAGTATTAGACTTGCTTGGCAAAATAGAAAAGCCGATCGCAAAGTTAGGTTATTTTGCCCATCTAATGCCGAGGAGAAAACTTACGTTTATCATCAAAACAGTGAGGAATATGGCTCGGAAGATATTACTTCAGCAGTAACCTTAGTTTATTGGCTAGAGTGGTTTAACAAGCTATGACAGATAAATCTTCTCCGAGTGAATTAGAGTTGGAGCCTTTGAATGAAACTGCTATTGTTTATAGAGCTTTACTTCGCCGACAATGGATGGATGAAACAAGCGATCTAGTTTTACTCTTCGCTTATTTACTTAGAGCAAATGAACCAGGTTTGTCGGTAACAATTGCCAGTGTTTGTTCGCCGGAACAATGTGCGGCAAAATTCAGAAATTGTTACGGAGTTGCTAGTATTCAAGTAGGACAAATTCGCGAATTAGGTTTAGACGCAATACCTGACTCTGCCTCCCACGCTCAGATTGTCGGTTTACCTTATGTGACAGACGACCGAGACAGAGCTGAAAGATTAGCCGATTTGTTAGCAGAGCAATCTCAAATTATATGGAAACCAAGGGATTTAATCTTATGACTGTAGCGAAGGAACAGATTACTGATAGCAGCAATAGCGGTTTCTCTAATTTTCGCATTACCATCGAACGTTTGATCGAACTTTTAGATTTAGAAGAAGAGGATGAGTACGGGATTTTGAGACCGACTGAATATGCTTTCAGAACAGCAATGAAATTGGTTGTTGAGGCTTATGATAGCATGGGAAACAGTTTTCCAAAATGCTCTACTGGTACTGATGACCGAGGCAGTATTACACTAGATTGGACAAGCTTAGAACCAGAGCGTACAGTCCGCCTATTTTGTCCCTTCAGTGCAGAGCAACCAGTTGATATCTATCACCATGCAAAGAATGAAAATGTGGTCGAAGATATCGTTTCATCATCAACATTAGTTGACTGGTTGCAGTGGTTTAACAAAATATGATAGAACAATCTTCAGGGAGTGCGTCAGAGTTTAAAAAATTACCGGATCCTACACTTGTTTACCGAGCTCTCCGAAAAGGATGGATAGATCGAGATAGATCGATCGTCAAATCGGATGCCTACTATTTGCGCCAACGTATAAACGAACAGGGTATTTCTGTCAATTTTTCCATTCAGCAATCTTTGAGTGCATTGAGAAACTGTGAAGGAGTTGCTAGCCTTAATGTAGGGGAAATTCGAGAATTAGGTCTAAATGTAGTATGTGACTCTTCATCTCATGGCAGTATTATAGGCTTGCCCTATCGTGAAGATAACCGTCCAAGGGCTGATGAGCTTGCACTTTTGTTAGCAAGACAGTCTCGAATTGTATGGGAATCTTCGTCAAGTTGATATCAGCAATTTAAGACGACAAGCTGTATATATTCTTCTGTTTTTGTCTGCTGTTTATTTGGATCATCATACAATAAGTTTTGACTTAATATTTCTTGCGCGATCGCCTCCACCACCGGCACGCAAACCGAATTCCCAATTTGCTTGTAACTCTCCCCCGCACTGGAATAAGTCTTAAAATCTTCAGGAAAACCCATGAGACGGTAACATTCCTTCAGCGTTAACTTTCTCACCAAATTTCGATCGGGAAAATAGACAAAAAACCGGCCCGATGTTTCTTGCGAAGGAATTGTCGGATGCACGCCATCCACCGAATAAATGCGATTCGGCTGTCTGTGCACCCTCGACAAATGTTCTGTATTCGGCCTCACCCCAGTTTTCCAAGTACCTTTATTTCTGTATCCTACAAACACAAGTCCCGAATCTTGCTTTCTCGGATAATCAATTAAAGTATATTCTGATTTATCCAATATTTCAAAATCCCCCGTCTCGTCTAGAAATTCCCTGAGTTTGGGAGGAAACTTGCTTTTTAGGAATGAAAAATTGAAGGATTTACCTTTAGTTGCAATAATAAATATTCTTTCGCGGTGTTGGGGAAGTCCAAAGTCTTTAGCATTCAGCATTTTGTAATTCACGCTGTAGCCCAAATCTTCAAGGCTGGCGATAATTACTTTTAAGGTATTTCCCTTGTCGTGATGGATTAAGTGCTTGACATTTTCCAGGACAACTACTTGAGGTTGTTTTACTTTGATGATTTTACAAATATCGAAAAATAGCGTGCCTCTAGTATCTTCAAAGCCGAGCTTTTTGCCGCAGATGCTAAAAGGTTGGCACGGAAAACCGGCGACTAAAACATCAAAATCTACTAAATCGGCGGTCTTGATGTTACTGATGTCTGCAAAAGGCACTTCGCCGAAATTGTCTGCGTACACTTCTCGACACTTGCTGTTAATTTCGCAGGAAAAAACGCATTCAAAGCCAATTTTTTCAAAACCTTGTCTGAAACCTCCTATTCCCGAAAATAAATCTATAAATTTCATCGATAATTTAATCCTAAATCTTGCTAAAGCTAAAGATAACAGATTTTGTTTCTCTTTCTTCTTTCACTCTGCGTTCTCTGCGCTCTCTGCGGTTAATAATACTCATTTAAACAAAAACCCAGCGCCGGACAGGAAATTGCCGTGTCTGCAGATATCGCCTATAATGTCGATCGCCCAAAATTCCCAAACTGGTCCCGCAGCCCACTAAACTAGGAATAGCAAAAAAAATATAGCTACTGTTTACTTCCTTTCACCAACCATGAGTCAAACCTTGGAAAACCTCACCGCCATCGATGACAAGCTCTCCAAACGCCACATCGACCTCGATCCAGGCGGCTACTTCATCATCTATCTCGATCGCGAAACCAGCTTAATTTGTGCCAAACACTTCACCAACATCATCGACGATCGCGGTCTGGCTGTCGATCCCGAAACCGGCAAACCCATCCCCGCCCGTGGCAAGGTAGAACGCACTCAGTGCACGCTGTTTAGCGGCAGAACCGCCAAAGAACTTTGCGTCAAAATCCTAGAAGAAACCCGCCCCAGCCCGGTGACAATGTTAGATCACGCGGCTTATCTGGGACGGGAATTTGTACGGGCAGAACTTGCATTGTTGAGCGATCGAGAATACGTTCAAGATTAGTCCAGCCTCGCCCGAATTTCCGGAAAAAAAGGTAACTTATCGGATTTAGCAGTACGCGATTACGAAAAACCTTGATACCAGAAATAAGTCACCATGGGAATCACTGTCGCCAACACCAACAGCACAACCACAACAACTGTGGCATTACCTTGTTCTGTTTCTTCAGCTTTTTTAAAGGTGCCTTCAACTTGAATGTTGTCAACAACTTTAGGCGCGCCCGGATCTGGTTCACCGGACAAAACAGTAGCAATGCGCGAACTGGCCTCAGTCAAAGCCTCGTTGTATTTGTTAGCTTCCCGCAGGGGAACCTGCAGGGTTTCCCCTGCTACACTCTGGGCAATTTCATCAGGTAGCAGGGATTTCACCCCTTCGCCGGTGCGAATTACCGCGCTGTTGGTAACAGTGTCGAGAACGAGTAAAATTTGATTAGCCTGGTCTTCTTTTGTGGGAAACCACTGTTCAAATAGTTGATCGCTAAAAGTGGCAACTGTTTCGCCGTAGTCTAAGCGACGGATGGTGACAAACCTGACTTCTTTGCCAGTTTGCTTTTCCACCTTGTCGAGTTCGCTGTTGATATTGCTTTCGCTGCTACGGCTGAGTACGTCGCCTTTGTCGAACACCCAAGTTCGATCGCCCGCCGACAACAGGGGAAACTCATACACGCCAGTCGCCAACGCCGGCAACACCGCTATCTGCGAGGCGATCAGGGCGATCGCGATCGCCGCCGCCGCTGGTTGGAGATATTTTCTCCAGTTAAATAATTGCTTGAAGAGTCTAGTCATGAGGTTAACCGTAAAACTGACTTTTTTCCAAAAATACTATAGAAACCAGCGTAAAATTCATTTTACACGGTGCAATATTTACAATTAGGTCGCCAGTCCAACTCCCCGCCCGATGATTTAAGGATTTCAACTATGGAACCAGCAGATAGTTATCATAAAAATTGGGTTTAAAACCTCCCCTTGTAGGGGGACTTTACATTTAGCTCACTTTAGTTTACCATAGTATGAGTGGTTTGGTAAGCTATGTGTTAAAAGCCTATAAGTACAGAATCTATCCAACCGACGAGCAAGCGGCATTGCTGGCTAAGTCGTTTGGCTGTGCGCGATGGTTTTACAATTTTGCTCTCAACCTTACTAACGAAACCTACAAAGCAACAGGTAAAGGTTTAAGTCGTAATCAGATAATTAACCTACTACCATCTTTAAAAAAAGAACATGAATGGTTAACAGAACCTCCATCACAATGTTTGCAGCAAGCAGCGTTAGACCTGTCTACTGCCTTCTTAAATTTCTTTGAAAAGAGGGCTAAATATCCAAATTTTAAGAAGAAGGAACAAAAGCAATCTATTCGTTTTCCTCAAAAAATAAAACTAGATGGTAGCTACTTAATTTTGCCAAAATTAGGTAAAATTTACGGCAAAATATCTCGATTTCCCGTCGGAAAATTAAAGTCTGTGACTGTATCTCTGACACCATCTGGGGAATACTATGCAGCTTGTCTCTATGATGACGGTAAAAACCAGCCATATTCAACATCAGAAGGTAAAGCTGTAGGCATAGATCTGGGATTAACTCATTATGCCATTACTTCAGATGGAACCAAGCACGGCAATCCCAAATATTATCGCAAATATGAGGTAAGACTTGCTAAAAAGCAAAAGCAACTCAGCCGCAAGCACAAGGGTTCTGCTAATAGGAACAAAGCACGAATTAAAGTTGCTAAAATCCAGGTAAAAATTACTAGATGCCGAGAAGATTTTTTACACAAACTAAGTCGTAAATTAGTTGACGAAAACCAAGTCATCGTAGTAGAAAATCTCGCCGTAAAAAACATGGTGAAAAACCACAAGCTAGCCAAGTCAATTACTGACGCTGGCTGGAGTAAATTTTCCACCATGTTAAAATACAAGGCCCAATGGTCAGGGAAAATATATATTGAAGTAGAGCGATTTTTTCCGAGTTCAAAGACTTGTAATAACTGCTTGCATCAAATAGATCTTCTGAGTTTAGAGATACGTAGTTGGCAATGTCCTAAATGCCACATGAGGCATGACAGGGATATCAACGCGGCTATCAACATCAGAGATGAAGGTTTACGAATTTTGGCGGGAGGGCATCTCGCTACTGCTTCTGGACAACGTGTAAGACCATCTAAAGGCACTGCTTTTAGAGGCGATGTTGGGTGAAGGAAGAATCCCCACGCCTTCAGGCTGGGGAGTTGTCAAAAAGGTTGGATTATGCAATCCCAGAAAGTATTCTACGTCGAAGTTTGGGATAGCCGCGGCAACCGCCACGTCGCCGTCCAAAATGCCAAGACTGAAGAGGAAGCTTTGGAATTGGCGAAAAAGTGGATTGATAAGTACGAGTCAAAACCCGGAAGAATGGCGATCGACGTACCGCATCCTTTCGGAGAAATCATCGATATGCCATTTTGAAGTCAGTAGTCAGTAGTCAGTAGTCAGTAGTCAGTAGTCAGTAGTCAGTAGTCAGTAGTCAGTAGTCAGTAGTTAGTGGTTATTGGTTATTGGTTATTGGTTATTGGTTATTGGTTATTGGTTATTGGTTATTGGTTATTGGTTATTGGTTACTTGCTACGAATTGCCACTTTCCACCTCTCAATTTCCAATAACAACTAACAAATAACAACTAACAAATAACAGCTAACAAATAACAGCTAACAGTCCTTATACTAAGAAATTCCTCGCAATTTCCGCGTATTTTCTACTAAACTGCGAGCAAATTCATCGAACCTTTCAGACAATTTTTCATCCAACAATTTGCCGTCAGGACTAAAAGCGTTCCAAGCTTGTCCGATCGCAATTTGTTCGGGAATTACCCAAGCGTGCACCCATCTCAAAATAGTTCGCAAATCGTTAAGTGCGTTGCTGTTAACTTGCCCTCCCAAAACGCTAATCGCACCCGCAACTTTGCCGTCCAAATGCTCGAAAGTGAGTAAATCGAGGGCATTCTTGAGAGCACCGCTGACGCTACCGTGATACTCCGGCGTTGCTAAAATCAAAGCGTCGGCTTGCTTTACCGCATTCCGCAGCTTTTCCACATCGGGGTAATCGGGATAATAATTCTCACCCTCGCAGAAGGGCAGATCGAGCGATCGCAAATCTAATATTTCAACTTCCGCGCCCAGGGCTTGCGCTCGTTCTGCTGCCACCTTCAACGCTAACTGGCTGTAAGATCCAGCCCGCAAACTCCCACCAATGCCGACAATTTTCACCATAAAACTTAAAAACAATAATTGCCGAAATAAAGCGTACTCATTACGACTATGATTAATATAACAAGTGCGATCGGCAACTGTCAATCGATTTGAGATTTGAGATTTATGGACGTGGCCGAGAAACCGGGTTTTTGCCAAAATTCTTGATTAAAGCCACAGATTTGGGAAAAAACCCGGTTTCTGAGTCGCTGTCCGTAAGTTGAGTAGACGTGACCGAGAAACCGGGTTTTTTGAGCAAAATCCCCGATCGAAGCCCCAAATTCAGTAAAAAACCCGGTTTATCAGTGGCAGTGGGTTCAAAACCAGGCCTCTCAAGCGGACTCTTGAGAAGCCAGCGACAGAGAAACCCATCCAACACCCGGCATCTTGTTAAAATAAATGAATGTAGCAAATCCAAAGCGGTCAATCTTGGCAGTCTTCAACCTCGGGCAAAAAACCAATATGAAAAATTCTTGGAAACAGGTATGGCTGGGGCATCTAGCTGTAAACAAAGACAAATCGAGCCAGCAGAATCCTAAAAAATCAATGCCGGGACGGAATCTTTGGCGCATCCTGGGCAGTTTGGTGATTTCTCAAGGAATATTGCTCTCGCCCCCGGTTTTTGCCGACAGCGCGCCTAACACCATGAGTTACAGCAAACTCATGGACAACATAGAGAAAGGGCAAGTCAGTAAAATCGAAATAGACGAAACTCAAAGAACTGCAAAAGTTAAGCTAAAAAATCAAAAAACCGATCGAGAACAAACTGTTACTCTGTTCGATTACAACAACCGAGAACTTTACTCGCAAATCCGCGCCAAAAAGATTGACTTTGAAGTCAAACAAACAGCCGACAATGCCGCGGCGGTCAGTTTAGTAATAAACTTACTGGTGATTTTTGCAGTGTTGGCGGTGTTGATGGCTATTGTGCGCCGATCGACCCAATCCCAAGGAAATGCCATGAACTTCGGCAAATCCCGAGCCCGTTTCCAAATGGAAGCCAAAACCGGCGTGATGTTCGACGACGTAGCAGGGATCGAAGAAGCCAAAGAAGAACTGCAAGAAGTCGTCACCTTCCTCAAAAAACCCGAACGCTTTAACGCCATAGGCGCGAAAATTCCCAGAGGAGTTTTGTTGATCGGGCCTCCGGGAACCGGTAAAACAATGTTGGCAAAAGCCATCGCAGGCGAAGCAGCCGTCCCCTTCTTCAGCATCTCCGGTTCCGAATTTGTCGAAATGTTCGTCGGAGTCGGCGCTTCCCGCGTCCGCGACTTGTTCAAAAAAGCTAAAGAAAACGCCCCCTGCATCGTCTTTATTGATGAAATAGATGCGGTAGGAAGGCAGCGCGGCGCTGGGATCGGCGGTGGAAATGACGAACGCGAACAAACTCTCAACCAGTTGCTGACAGAAATGGACGGCTTTGAGGGTAACAGCGGCGTGATTGTGATTGCAGCGACTAACCGCCCTGACGTGCTCGATACTGCCCTGCTGCGGCCCGGCAGGTTCGATCGCCAAGTAACGGTAGATTTACCCAGCTACAAAGGGCGTTTGGGGATTTTGCAAGTTCACGCGCGCAACAAAAAACTCGACGAAGAAGTTGCCCTAGATACGATCGCCCGCCGCACTCCCGGCTTTTCCGGCGCTGACTTGGCAAACTTGCTTAACGAAGCGGCAATTCTCACCGCGAGGCGGCGCAAAGACACGATTAGTAACTTAGAAGTTCACGATGCGATCGACCGAATCACGATCGGGCTTACTCTGAATCCACTGCTCGACAGCAAGAAAAAGTGGCTAGTAGCATACCACGAAATCGGACACGCCCTCGTATCAGCCATGCTCAAAAATACCGACACCCTAGAAAAAGTCACGATTATTCCGCGTTCCGGCGGTATCGCAGGCTTTGCCAACTACGTGCTCGACGACGAAATGATCGACAGCGAAGGTTTGAGGAGTCGGGCGTGGCTGTTAAGCCGGATTACAGTAGCTTTGGGGGGACGGGCTGCAGAGGCTGAAATTTATGGCGATGCCGAAGTAACTCTCGGCGCCAGCAGCGATATCACAGAAGTCAGCAAATTAGCGAGACAGATGGTAACGCTTTACGGAATGTCGGATTTGGGGCCTGTGGCTTTGGAAAGTCCGAACAATGAGGTGTTTTTGGGCCAAAGCTGGAATTCGCGGGCTGAGTATTCCGAAGAAATGGCTATCAAGATCGATCGGCAAGTCCGGGAAATTGCTATTCACTGCTACGAAGAAGCCCGCCGGATTATCCGCGAAAACCGCCATTTGGTAGACAAGCTGGTTGAAGTGCTGTTGGATGAAGAAACGATCGACGGTGATGAATTCCGCAAAATTGTCGATCGATACGCCGAGTTGACCAAAAAAGAATTGGAACCAGCGTAAAGAGTCAGTTGGCAGTTGTCAGTTGTCAGTTGTCAGTTGGCAGTTGGTAAAGAGTCATTAGTCATCAGTCATCAGTCATTAGTCATTAATTCAGGTAAAGAATCATTAGTCATCAATCATTGGTGATTAGTGATTAGTCATTAGTTAACGAAGTAGGAATTATGCACCGACTCTATTTTTAGAGTGCGCCTGAAGCACTTTACTACTAACCCAAAAAAATGACTAATGACCAATGACTAATGACTCTTTATCTTAACTAATGACTAATGACTCTTTATCTTAACTAATGACTAATGACTAATGACTAATGACTAATTAAGACTGATTGGAATACATTTCGCGAAGTACCAAAGCCGGGTCTACCCAGCGGCCGCCGTACTTCAATCCCCAATGCAGGTGAGGGCCGGTCGTGCGGCCGGTCATTCCCACTCTGGCAATTCTCGCACCAGCCGGCACCGTTTGACCCTGCCAAATTTGCAGGCCGCCTTCGCGATCGACATAATAGCGCCCGCCGTTAACTTTTTCTACTCTACCTCTGAGGTGACAGTAGATGTGCTCCCAATCTCCCGATCGCACCACCATACCAGTGCCGCACCTGCCATCTTCCCAAACTTCCACCACTTGACCGCCCCACCAATTGCGGATATAGCTACCTTCTGGCGCCGCCATGTCCAAACCGTAATGAAAATCTCCACCACGGGGGCCGAAGGTGGAACTGTAGGCTTCAAAATTTTCGACTGGGAAAGAAGCTTCTTGCCACAACTTACCCGTAGCGATTTTGGTTGGTAAAGCTGACTGAGCCTTGACCAACTCCTGCTGTAAATAAGGGCTAATCACCACGATACAGAGCGAAAGAACTAACAGTAGTATCCGTCTAAGGCGAAAAAAGCGTTTAACCGTCAGCGGGCCCCTAGAGTCTTGCACGATTTATTTAACTCCTGAAAGTTTAATGTGTGGGCGAATCTGCGTTGTCTGTTGTGCCAATTCGCTGCAAGATTGCCTCGCGTGCTGAATCTACTAGCGAATCAGTTAACCAAGGTGTATCTTACTGCATAGAGAACTGGTGTCAAGCCTTCGGCTTAAATATTGTAGCGAACAGAAAGTCATTGGCCCGGTGAAATTTGTGCTGCGGTTGAATTCGATCGAGCTTTTGTTTGACACTATAGTTTAGTACGGGATTTTGGATGCAGTCTCAAATCTCAAATTTATAACACACATAAGCAATGCTTACTGAAATTTTCCCTTTTAGTTTTGCCATAGACGCAACTGCGATCGCCGGTGCCTCATTGTGGTCTTTAGCCCTGTACTGGGGTCTGTCGCCCCTGACAGAATGGGTAATCCTGCAACTCAACCGCTGGATGAATTTTGCCGAAAGATCCCTCTACACCTCGGAAGCGGAGTTTGAGAGAACCCGCCAAGCCAGAGAATCTCAAAATGCCTTTTACGCTTCCCTGTTGAGCATTCTGCCCTTTTTGATTGCGGGCGGATTGTGCAATTGGGGAGTCGAATGGTCTCTGGGTACTGGTTGGGCGGTATCTATGGGGACGATCGCCTGTATTGGCGGCGGCGTTTACGAACTCGGCCGCCGAGACGGTCAATCTTAGGCGATGGTAGATTTTGGATTTTGGATTTTGGATTGCTCAAGATATTCGGAGATTTACCAGCCTCTAGAATCGATCGCAATCTCAAATCCAAAACTCCAACTCTCAAATAAATATGACATTTTCCGTTTATTTGTCGATCGCGCCTCAAACAAAATTCATAATATATAGCAATGATAATTTTACTCATTTTGTAAGGTGCCAACGCCCTTAGTGTTGAAGAGCGCCAGCCGCGAGGTTATCCTATCAAATCCGACTCCACCGGAATGATTCAACCGCAGAGCGCACAGAGGACGCAGAGGGAGAATCTGTGCGCGTACTCTCAACAAAAAATGCTTTTTGCCAAGTCGGAGATGCTTCCGTACCGAGGAGCGAGAACAGACAGATAAATGAATCGTTCCGATACTAACGGATTTGGTATTAATGGCTGAGGGCGCGCCACCTTAGATATATCTCAATCTTCTGCATCCAGGACTGTCTGCTATAATTAACTCTTCTGATTTGGGAATAAATAAAATGAAATACCAACCAGAACCAACATTATTAAATCAAGCGCGCGCCGCTTTCCAAAAAATTTGGGGCTACGACGACTTTCGACCGCCGCAAGGAGAAATAGTTAGCAGTTTATTAGCAGGAAAAGATACAATTATAATTATGCCTACAGGTGGCGGCAAATCAATCTGCTTTCAACTGCCAGCTTTGTTACAAACCGGCTTGACTTTGGTAGTTTCGCCCTTAGTCGCCTTGATGGAAAATCAAGTGCAAGAATTGCGCGATCGCAATCTCCCCGCTTCCCTCCTCCACAGTCAACTGTCAGCACAGCAGCGCCGACAAACAATGCAATCGCTGCAACAAAACAAGTTGAGATTGCTGTATTTGTCTCCCGAAACATTGCTCAGCAAACCAGTCTGGGAAATTCTCAGTCAGCCCCACATCCAAATCAACGGTTTAATATTAGACGAAGCTCACTGTTTAGTGCAGTGGGGCGATACCTTTCGACCAGCTTACCGCCGTTTGGGAACAGTGCGACCGGCTTTGTTGAAAGCTAAACCGGAAGGTAGTAAAATTGCGATCGCAGCTTTCACCGCTACCGCCAACCCGGAAGCACAAAAAATCATCAAAAATGTCTTGCAACTGCAAAAACCAGAAGCATTTTTGCTAAGTCCCTACCGTTCTAATCTGCACCTGCAAGTGCAGACTGTCTGGACACCGAGGGGACGCAAACAACAGTTATTAAATTTTATTAAATCTCGACCAAAACAAGCAGGTTTAGTCTACGTCCGCACAAGAAAAGATAGCGAAAATTTGGCTAATTTGCTGGAAGGTGCAGGTTATAAAACCGCAGCCTATCATGCAGGTTTGAGTCCTGAATCGCGCCGAAACATAGAAACAGCTTGGCTAAATAACGATCTTAAATTTGTGATTTGTACCTGTGCTTTCGGGATGGGAATTAACAAGCCGGATGTGCGGTGGGTTGTTCACTTTCAAGCACCTTTGCTATTATCGGAATACATTCAGGAAATTGGTAGAGGCGGACGCGACGGCAAATCGGCGATCGCCCTGACGTTGATTAGCGAACCTACGGGTTTGCTTTATCCCGATGACAAACAAAGAGCACAATTTTTTCAAGATAAATTGCGATCGCAATACCGAGAAGCGCAGCAGTTGGCCCAACAACTGCCAGTTAAAGGCGATGTAGAAGCAGTTTCTCGCGAATTTCCCGAAAGCGCGATCGCCCTTTCCATCTTGCACAGCAGCGGACAATTAACATGGCAAGATCCTTTCAATTATGCGATCGACAAATCCGCACAGCAAAAAGGCGCAAAACAAAATTTTACCGCCGCTGCTGAAATGGCACAATATCTCAAACACCGAAAGTGCCGGTGGCAATTTTTGCTGCAAGCTTTTGGCTTTACCAAGGAATCTCAATCTATGCGGTGCGGCCACTGCGATAATTGTCGCTTGCATTGACAAATTTACTTAAAAATGTTATAATAAAAGCATTTATTTGACATGAATTATACTACGATCGGGCTGGAACTCGATCGCGAGTAGAAACCAGGATAAAATAGTAGATGCTCTCAAAAACCGGGTTTCTTCCTATAATTATTATTTTTGTTTGCATAACTCATAGAAACCCGGTTTCGAGTCCCATATCCGTCATTTCGTGTCGGGTAGATTGACCGATATCGCGATTGGTTCGTACTGCGGACTAAAGTCCGCAGTACGAACCGTTTTTGCTACGATCGCAGCTCGGACATGATATCAGCCCAAAAAATCGGCAACAAACAGTAAAAATTAAATGATAGAAACAGAAACGGCGGCACAGATATATACAGTAGAAAATACAGAGGAATTTAACCCGATTAATGTCACTCAACGATTAGATATTTGGCTCTCAAACCAGATACCAGATTTATCCCGATCGCGCGTGCAAACCCTCATATCACAAGGCCACGTCAAAGTCAACGACAAAACCTGTACCTCGAAAAAAATCTCAGTAAAAACGGGCGATCGCATCCACATCACTTTACCCGAAGCCCAGCCCGCAACCTTAAAACCCCAAGCAATTCCTCTAGATATCCTCTACGAAGATGACAGCATCATTATCATCAACAAACCAGCCGGATTAGTCGTTCACCCAGCAGCCGGACACCAAGACGGTACATTAGTCAATGCCCTCTTAGCCCATTGTCCCCTAGCAGAAATCGGCGGAGTTCAGCGGCCTGGAATCGTACACAGATTAGACAAAGATACAACAGGTGCGATCGCGATCGCCAAAACCGACATCGCCCACCAACACCTGCAAGCCCAACTCAAAACCAAAACCGCCCGCCGCGAATATTTAGGCATAGTTTACGGCGTTCCTAACACCGAAACAGGCACAATAGACCTACCAATCGGCAGGCATCCCACAGACCGCAAAAAAATGGCAGTAGTACCAGAAGAAAAAGGCGGCCGCCCCTCAGTTACTCACTGGACAATCAAAGAAAGAATCGGCAACTATTGCTTAATCCACTATCAATTAGAAACCGGCCGCACCCATCAAATTCGCGTCCACACAGCCGAAATCAAACATCCCATTGTCGGCGACCCGATGTACAGTTCCAACCGTTCTATCGGCGTCAATTTAACAGGACAAGCCCTCCACGCATGGCGGCTGACTTTGCAGCATCCCTTAACTGGAGAGTTGATTGAGGCGATCGCGCCTTTACCAGATCAATTCAACACCCTGTTGAAAATATTGCGGTTGCGCCGTTTGTAGTAAGGACTTTAGTCCTTTCTTTTTTTATTCAGAAAGAAGGACTAAAGACCTTACTACAGCGTTACCCCTACTTGATAGCCGCACTCAACGTAGTTTAAAACAGGTCGCAACTGCTCAAAACTCGGTCGCCCACTGGTACGCCAACTGGAAATCCAGTCTGAAACCTTTACTGCCGCCTCGCGTTCCCCAGCCGCAGCATAACCCTCGCCCCACAGAGACAGCAAAGCCAGACTTCCGGGCTGACTGCAACCAATAGCTGGTCCGAGAGTCGGCGTATATGCACTTGTCAGACCCTCTGGATAGGTAGCCAACAAGTAAGCGCGCAAAGCTTCCACATCCTCATCGGGGTCGAGAGGGCTGTCCTGGTGTGAAGCTACTTGCATCAATTCAAGGATTTGTTCTGCTTGCTCCCTCTGTTGTTCTTGTCGCAACCACTCAGCACTAGCCCAGATTACATCTGTCTCCATTTCAGGATCTTCTATCTTAATTTCAGCTTTAATGTCGGCATCTTGAGCAGGGCCATACCAGCGAGTTAAGGGTTTATCAGTTAAGGGGACAAATCCCCCAGGAATTACCCGTTCTCCCACCAGGTTTTTATTGGTATCCAAACGCACGCGGGCGATCGCTGTAGTAGCAGCTAATTGCCTTAATCGGACAGGTGCGACAATTAACCCACCCGGAGATAATTGTTCAATCCAGGTGTGTGGGAGTAGATCCGCGGTTGCCCACACAATAATGCGGTCAAAAGGTGCTTCTGTTGAGTAGCCCTCTCGACCATCTGCCACCACAACTTTTACATTAGCTAAATTATCTTTGGCTAATAAACTGCTGGCACGTTTAACCAGATTTGAGTCTACATCCAAAGAGACGACAAAGCCGTCAGAACCGACAAGGTGAGCCAACAAAGCCGTACTGTAACCTGAACCCGTCCCCACTTCCAAAATCCTCGCACCTGGCGATACCTGTAAAAGCCGTAATGCTGCAGCAATGACTGTTGGAGAAGAACTTTGGGGAATCGGTTGCCCGTCTGGTTGTAAAACATAGCCATCCATCACAACATCGGTCAAGGCATAGTCTACTGTATCGCTCATGTTTTTTCTCTCTATTCAAATATTTTGCTGTATCTCTTTGAGTTTTATTTTTAATTTTATTCGATATTGTAAATCTCAATTGAAAAGCTTTTTTAATACCTCAAGGTATCTACGATAAAAAAAAAACTATGAATGCTTTGAGCCAAAACTTGCTGGCTTAGTGATATATTTATAAAAGCAGTTACTAAAAGCTGAAAAAGGAGAAGTGTATGAACACCGATCATCAATCATTACAAAACCAAGCTCAAGATATCAAACTGAAGCCATATAAAGCTCCCCAACTATTGCCACTTGGCAACGTAGTTGAAGCCACGTTGGGTGGTGGTTTAGCTGACACGCGAGATCAGAGAAGATTCTACTGGTAAGTAGGGTATCTTATGGTTGTAACGTTTCCGCTTGTTCTGTAGACTATAGCGCGAGCGTGGTGCTCGCGCTACAGAATATTTTCACAACAGCATGATAAATACTGTTTTCAACAACTAATAATAAAAAAAGTTGTGGGTAGTTTGAGAGTAAAAACTTACAGGTACTAAGACTTTATAACAACAAGTTTTGATCGGCATTGTATAAAATTCAAAGCTTAATTAAAGATATGAAGCAAACAATGTTTCGTTGGTTTTATGGCTTTTTAGCTGAAGCTGAAGATGTTGCTCTAGCTTTCGCAAAGCCTTGTAACTCTCAGATTATATGGAAAGATAAAAGTTATCTTTTCCTCTGCGGGTCTTGGAAGAAAACTGACTATTTTTACTTATCTCAGGGAGAAGTCGAGCTGGCGATTATTGGTCGATTATTGATACATAGTGAGCCTCTATTTGACCAAATTAATTTGGCTGTAAGAACTAAAGATTACAGGATTTTAATGAAGTTGCCAGGTAATTACAACCTTATTGTCAAAGATGGGAATCAAAATTATATTTTTACAGATAGAGCAAGCCTTAAGCCCATATTTTACACGGTAAAAAATTCTTCGATCGTGTATTCTTCGCATTGTGTTGCGATCAAAGAACTGATCGATGCAAAAGTAAATTTATCTTGGCTTGCTGCTTGGCTAATGTATCCTGGAATGATAGGTATAGATAAAAATTCCTCTCCTTTTTGCAACATACAAATAGTTCCTCCAGGCCACTATCTGCAAGTATCCCCTGGCAAGGTTGTCTGTGAGCCATACTGGACAGAGCCAACAGAGCTTAAAGACAGGTTAGAAGCAGCCGAACAGTTACGAGAACAGTTGATCGCTGCTGTTGAACGAAGAGTAGATTTATACGACATTGTAACTAGCGATCTGAGTGGTGGTATGGACTCTACCAGCTTATCTTTAATAGCGGCTAAAACTTTAGCTAATCAGGGTCGTAAATTGCACACTATAACGTTTGCAAGTAGTTCTGTTACTGAGCTGGAAGATTTAAAGTATGCACAGCAGGCGGCTAGTTTTTATCCCAATATTAGCTCCGTAGTTTTGGATAGTAACAAATTTCCTATGGCTTATAGCAATCTGGATGAAATGCCAATGACCGATGAGCCTGCGCCAGTTGCGACTACCTTGGGCCGATTTCTCTATGGTCTAGAAGTCGTTAAGTCGAAAGGCTCTCAGTTGCATCTGAGCGGAGATGGTGGTGACGCAGTTCTTTTGGCACCCTATTCATATCTGGCAGATCTTGTTCAGAATGCACATTTAGGTACACTAATTCGGCATTCTTTTGGTTGGGCAAAAGTTAAAAATATTTCACCAATAGCTTTAATAAGTAATTCTGTAAAGCTGGCAACTACCTCTTACCGTCGTTGGCTGTTGCAGCAAACTAAAAAACTAAAAAGTGGTCAAATATCATATGAACAAATTCAGAAAATTATAGCTTGGTCTAGTCCTCCAAGTTGTGCTAGTTGGTATACACAAAAAACCACTGAGTTGGTCATACAGCAGTTACAACAGTACATGGCAGATGCTAAACCATTTTCAAACCAGCCAGGTCAGCATGGTGCTATTGAGAGTATTTATGCTATGGGGCGCAGTTGCAGGATTCTCCAGCAGGTAGCTGAAATTTATGGCGTCAATCTAGATGTCCCTTATTTGGACTCATTGGTAGTTGATGCTTGTCTCTGTGCAAGAACTGAGGAAAAAACCACTCCATTTATGTTTAAGCCACTACTACATGCAGCCTTTCGTTATGATTTACCAGAGATTATACTAAACAGAACAACTAAAGGTGACTACACGCGTGATATGTTTGACGGCATACGGCAGAATCAAACCCAGGTTAATGAATTGCTCCAAAGTTCCTGTTTAGCAGACCTTGGATTAATAGACCTAGAAAAATTTAGGATTGCAATAGAAAATTTTAGCATGGGATTTAATATAGGTTTATGCCAATTTGAAATTACATTAGAAGTTGAGTTTTGGCTGCGTAGCGTACTTAAGTCTAACCATTTTTTTGATCGAGCTTATTTAAAGTGAAAATGCTTAAAGTCTAAAGATGCTAATTTTCATTGTTTGTATTTAACAGGACAAATTACAATGCCAAAATTTTATATTCCCAAATACGTTACCACAACGATACTTGAAGATGTTATAATCTTAATGGATTTACGTAAAAACACTTACTATGCTTTAAAAGACAGTGCAGTTGAATTTTGGCAAGCTTTGGAAAAATATGACTCATTTGATTTGGCAATCAACGAAGTATCAAAATCATATAATGCCTCAAAAGATGTGATTAAAAAAGATATGGAGAATTTTGTTTTTTCTCTGTTAAAAGCTGGCTTGCTTGACAGAAGACCCACCGGTATATAAACTAGCTATTGTGGCTGGCTAAGTAATAATTATAATATTTTTTTAAGCAAGTATAACTGAGTTAAAAACTAGATTGGCAATAAACGTTAGTGTCAGGAGTAAATATCGATCATGAGTAAAATAATGTCATTGAGTTCGATTGACTCAAGCTTAAAATGGGTAGATAGGCTCAGAGGTTTGTTGGCTCTAACCGCAGCACATGTCATGCTACGACTTTTTTCTCTTATAACGATTGTCAAGTTTATTCGCCTAGCAAGACGTTCCTACTTTCGTAAAATGAGCAGGGAAGAAGCAGACACTGCGTGGACAGCCATACATCAATCTAGCTCATTTTATTTGGGAAGATCTGCTTGCTTAGAATTCTCATTAGCTTTCGTACTTTTCGCTTTAAGCAAAGGTCAGTCAGTTTTATGGTGTACAGGAGTGAAGCTTAAACCATTTGAAGCTCATGCTTGGGTAGAGATAGATGGTAAGCCATTTCGTGAACCAGATTATGTGGAACACGATTTGAAAAAAACCCTGGAAATTTAAAATTAATTTCTAGTATTTTATAAAACCCAAAATAAAAATCATTTTTTGAGGTTGAATTATCATGAAGATGATGTGGTTTCTCCTCCAGTCGTCTTGGTTTACAGTTGCGATCGCAGCCCTCACAGGTTCAATCAGCGGGGCTTGTAGCGCTTCATTAATTGCGTTAATTAATAATGCCATTAGTAGCACTGTTAATCAAACAGAACAACTCTTTTTAGGTTTTATTGGATTAGCAACCGTCGCTTTTTTAACTAATCTTACATCTCAGTATTTATTATCTAGTGTATCATACAATAGCGTTTACGAACTGCGGTTGAAATTAAGTGATTGGATCTTAGCTTGTCCCCTTCGGCATCTAGAAGAAATTGGGACGAATCGGATTATAGCCACTTTAACAGAAGATACCGAAATGATTGGCAACACGATTGGTAGCATCCCCTTTTTGTGGATTGATATTGCACTAATTTTAGGTTGCTTGGTATACTTGTACTGGTTGTCGTGGGTAGTATTTTTAGTGACGGCGATCGCATTAACATTTGCCTTAGTATTGCTGAAAATTTTGTCAGCAAAAGCTCAGGTATTTCTCAGCCTTGCCCGAAAAGAGCAAGATAATTTATTTAAACATTTTCACACGATTACTAATGGAATTAAAGAACTAAAATTAAATAGCAAACGCCATCAAGCTTTTGTCAATGAAGAACTGAAAATTACAGCGGCAGCAACTCTTTATTACGACATTGAATGTGTAAAACTATTCGGTATTTCTAACGGCGTTGGACAATTAATATTCTTGGTAATTGTCGGTTTATTAGTCTTCGCTTTGCCCAAATTTACGCCTCTTAATGCCACTGTTTTATCAGGTTACGTACTTGTCATTACTTATTTAACTGAACCGTTACAGCGAGCGCTTGCTTTGCTACCTGGATTGAGTCGCGCCAGCGTCGCGTTGCACAATATTGAAAAATTGGGGTTATCACTTGCTAGTCGTTCTGAAGCATTTTCTTCTGAACTTCAAACACCGCTTAATTTCCAGAGTATTGAACTCATTGGTATTAGTCATACCTACGGCAAAGAGCAGGAGGAAAGTTTCACATTGGGACCAATTGATTTAAAGTTATATCCAGGAGAAATAATTTTTATTGTAGGTGGAAATGGTAGTGGTAAATCCACTCTGGCAAAACTAATTACTGGACTGTATATTCCTGATGCGGGCGCGATTTATCTCGATGCTAAGATGGTTAGCGATCGTAACCGTCAAGATTACCGTCAGTTGTTTTCTACTGTATTTTATGATTTTTATTTATTTGAACGTTTGCTGGGACTAGATTTAGATAATCTAGATATTCAAGCGGATAATTATCTGAAAAAACTTCAATTAGACCAAAAAATGAAAATTAAAAATGGTCGTTTTTCCACGATTGAACTTTCCCAAGGACAGCGTAAACGTCTGGCACTCCTAACTGCTTATTTAGAAGATCGTCCCATTTATTTATTCGATGAATGGGCAGCAGATCAAGATCCCAACTTCCGAGAAATCTTCTACAAACAACTGTTACCAGAGTTAAAACACCGAGGTAAAACCGTCCTGGCAATTAGTCACGATGACCGCTATTTTGATTTTTGCGATCGCATCATTAAATTAGACTACGGTAAGGTCGTGGAGCCGAATTAACCTGAGTTCGCTGTAACACGAAGTTTTACCACGGCGGAATGTGGGCTAAAAATTATGAGTCCTGAGTTTTGGATTCCAAGTTTATCAAAAAACTCAAACCTCAAAACTCAAAACTCAAAATTCTTTTAGACTCAAAATCGATCGCCCGACACAAATAATCGCACCAGGCAGCATCAATT
Source organism: Microcoleus sp. CZ3-B2 (assembly GCF_036705055.1). Lineage (NCBI taxonomy): Bacteria > Bacillati > Cyanobacteriota > Cyanophyceae > Oscillatoriales > Microcoleaceae > Microcoleus > Microcoleus sp. CZ3-B2. The sequence continues at coordinate 87,139 of NZ_JAUBTN010000014.1, forward strand.
ACCGACGGTAAGGAACCATCGTCTCGATATTGATATTGGCCAACGGCACCCGCTGCGGAGGAGTAGCAGGAGGTGCGACTTGCCGCGCCATACCCAAATAGTTGGACGGATCGCCAGCCTTCGCTTGCTGCTCTTGAGGAACAAAACGGCGAACAGTCGTCTGCCAAATGATTTGCGGGAAGCCTAGCTGCGAGCGGTGGTACTCACCGTAGCGAGGAGTCTTCAAGTTGAAAGGAGTTTCTCCTCCAACACGCTGAGGCAAAATCCGGCGCTGTTGGTAAGGTACTGTATCGTAGCCAAACTTGCCCAGGTACTCTTCGCTATTGACCAACTCGTCAATAAACCCTTGAGGCCCCTTAGTGGCTACCACGATCGACCAAGCAATCTTTTCGCGATCGCTGTACACATCCCGACCCAAAACGCGCTGCACGCACATTTCCACAAATCGGTAGTTGCTGTTAGTTTGGTAATTCCGCTCCAAGAAAGGAGCCGAAGTCGCCAAACCGCGAATGAAATCCCGCACCGTAATCTGGCCGAACTTCAGTTGCGACTCCAAAAACGTTTGGCGGTTGCTCTTGAGGATTTGGTGTTCGCTGTAAATCTGGCGATATCCAGCCCAAATCAAATTTTCCATGTCTCCCGACGAGAGCACGTTTTCAGTTGTGAAAACTCTCGGCTGCTCGTCGCCCCCTATTTCATAACCAGCAACACGCTGATTTTGGCTCTTAGGGGCGTAATTTAACAAAGGAAGCGCCACGTTATAATCTCCGTTATCTCAAATTTCAGAAATAGTTGATACCGCGAGCTGCCAGCATAACGATACAACTAACCAACATACAGATTAGGGGATTCCCGCAATCTAAATCTGGTTTTCCTGATTTTTTGCAACAATCTGTAACATTTGTTGACTTTGGGGAAGTCATTAGTCATTGGTCATTAGTCATTGGTCATTGGTCATTAGTCATTACTTTGGCGTCGTTTCGAGACTCAGCCCACTGCTGACTAATGACTACTGACTGCTGACTGCTGACTAATGACTAATGACTAAATTACCAGCCCAGAGCCGAATAAAACTCGCTGGCGGGCACTTGAGCTCCTGCTGCTTCTGATGTTGCATCCGAGTCTGGTTCCACCCGAATTTCAGTGCAAAAAGTTGAAGTGCTGAAACCGCCAAAGCGCTTGACGCTACTCGTCCGCATCCGCACGTTGGGATTGGCAAACCAAAAACGCTCGATCGAACTCATCGTCTCGTATTCCGTAATCAGCAGCAGCGCATCCTCATCATCCATCTCAAAACGGCCTGCCACCGGCACAATTTCCGCATAGCCCCGTTCCCGCAACATCAAACCCTGCCGCGGATTCTCAGGATCTGGGACGATCGCGAATACGGTAGAGCCCTTGTGATTCTCATCATCCTTATCCCACGCCATAGTGCCGTGCCAAGTCACAAATGCTCCCCCAGCAGCCCGACTCGGATCTACCTCGTGCATCTGGCAAATTTCAGCCACTCGCGCGTCATCCGCACCTAGGGCCGTTACCTGAATATTTGAATCCCCAATCTCCGCTTGGCGGAAAGCGAGGTGGTGAGTGCTCCGCTGAGAACGCCATTCTCCAGCACTACTCTGAAAAAACTCCATTGCATCCATACAAACTAACTCCTTTGGCTTAGGCTTCCCGGTCTTTACGCCTTTTTATGATAAAGCTCTCCCCACTTAGATGTACTTTTGCGGCACAAATTAGTCTCAAAATGTCTACTTTGGACATATTGTCAAGCGAATGTTATGATAGTTTACAATGTAGGAGACACAACAAATCCTGCGAAACGTCATTTCGATCTATCTCGCATCGATCTCAGCAAACTGGAGGAGCGAATTATGGATATGCCTACAACCAGCCTCAGCATGGAACAGCAGTTCAAACTGCAAGTCCTCAGCGAACAAGTCAAAAGCTTAAGCCTAGACCAAGCTCAGGAATATCTGCTAGAAGTTATGCGGCAGAACATGGTCAAAGAAAATTTGTTAAAGTATTGGATGAAGAAAATGTGAACTCTTCGATCGCCCGCAGCACTAGAGCTGCACAACACAACTTTTTTGATAAATTAATCCCCGTACCTGCTTCGCGAGTAGGTGCGGGGACAATTGTTTGGGGCATGGGGCATGGGGCATGGCATGGGCCAAACAGGGCATGGGCCAAACAGGGCATGGGCCAAACAGGGCATGGCATGGGGCGGAGCGAAGCGGAGGGATGGGGCATGGGCCATACCTCACCAAGATTGAGAACCGCTATATAGCCTAAGCAAGAAGCAAGAAGAATAGGGATTGAGCAGCGTATCAACAAATCAATTAATGCAATGAACCAATTGAGGCGCGGATTTTGGTAAAATATTATTCTGTGCGTCTCCCTCACTTTTCAAAATAATCAATGCTGCCATTAATCTTTGATACCTGCGCGCCCAGAGAGGAAATTTTATCGGGAGACTTGTCTCTAGATTTATTTGCAGCAAAATTGCGGCTGGTAGTCGAAGGAAATGCACCTCAAGTTTATCAAGATGCCAATAAATTCTTTGCCAACACCTTCGCAACTGACGGTATCAAAACTTTGATCCGCGAAGTTTTCAGCCGCTTGACGAAGCAAAGCAGCGGGGCGGCGGTAATTCGTTTGGAAACCAGTTTTGGGGGCGGCAAAACTCACGATGAAATTGCACTCTGGCATATCTGCAAGCAGGGGCGAGAAATTTCTGGATTGGAACGCTTTACAGATATTAATACTATTCCCGATCGCCCGATTCAAGTTGCAGCCATCGACGGTCGAGATTTAGACCCGGAACAAGGAGTTTATCATGCCGACAGCGGCTTGACAACCTACACGCTTTGGGGCGAAATTGCCTACCAAATTGGCGGGATACAAGGCTATCAATTACTGCAAGGTAGCGATAAAAGCGGTGTCAGTCCCGGTACTTCGGTGTTAGAAAGGTTGGCGGGGGGACAGCCGACGGTAATTATTTTAGATGAAATTGCCCGGTATTTGCGATCGGCAAAAGCCAAGCAAATTGGCCGCAGCGATTTAGCCGAACAAGTGGTAGCTTTCCTATTTTCCTTGATGGATTTGGCGGCAGCGTGCGATAATTTAATATTGGTTTATTCCCTCGCCTCGACCGCAGATACCTTTGCAGAAGAAACCGCAGAATTGCAAGAAACGATGCGCGCCTCCGCCCGACAAGAAAGGGTGTTAAGCCCTTCTACAGATATCGAAATTTACAACATCGTCAAACAGCGCGTGTTTGCGACAGTTAGCGAAGAAGCGGCGCAAAAAGCGGCATCGGAATATTTGGCGGCTTATCGCAATTGCCGCGCTAATTTACCCGACGGGTGCAAAGATGCGTCATACTCAAAGGCGATCGTCCAAAGTTATCCGTTTCACCCGGAATTGTTCAATCTTCTGACTAAAAAAATTGCTTCTATTCCCGAATTCCAGAAGACGCGGGGGGCTTTGCGGTTGTTCGCGCAAGTCGTGCGCTATTTGTGGAGTGTAGAAGGAGTCAGGAGTCAGGAGTCAGGAGTCAGGAAGGAGAATTCAGGAGTCAGGAGTCAGGAGTCAGGAGAATTCAGGAGTGAGGAAGAAGAATTCAGGAGGGACAATTCTGGAGTCAGGATTCTGAATTCTGAGTCGTTTGTGCAGATGATTCACACGCATCACATTCCTTTAGGGATGGATGGCGAAATTACTAACGATCTTACCTCTCGGTTGCAACGATCGCCCATGCGCCCGTGCCTCGGCGCTGATATCTACAATCCCGACGGTAGGCCGGCTTACGCACAATTGCAAGATGCGGAATGGATAGCAGCGGGAAAACCGCCGTTTTCTACTTGGGTAGGGCGAACAATTTTTCTGCATTCTTTGACTCAGGGAAATTCTTCGGGTATTCGGCTGGCGGAGTTGAATTTGTCGCTGCTGACTCCAGGGGTTGACAGCGGTTTTGTCGATCGCGTTTTAGAAACATTAACTAAGGTAGCCTGGTATTTAGACTTCGATCCGATCACATCCTTGGCGCGGTTTAAAGAAGAACCTTCGATTAACAAAATTATTACCGAAGAGAAAGAACAAGTCACGAGGGAATTAGCCAAAGCAGATTTGCGAACTCGCCGGGATAGCATTTTTGCCAAGAAATTCTTTACTTTAGTTTCTAATGTCGAAACTCCCGGAAATGTAGACGACAACCCGGAGGATGTGGCGCTGTGCGCCATCGACTTTGACGATGAAACGGTGGATTCCTCTACCGATGCAGCCCCGGAATTAATCGAGAGAATTTTTAACAACAGCGGCGAGTCGGGGAAGTTTCGCACCTACCGCAATCGGCTGTTATTTTTAGTAGCAAATCGGCTAGAAGTAGAAACGGCCATCGACAATGCTAGAGAATACAAAGCAATTCAAAATATTCTCAAAAGTCAGAACCGCATGGAAGATTTATCGGGAAGCCAGCAGAAGCAACTCAAGGAAAGAGAAGGCGCGAAAGATATAGCTGTGAGAATATCTTTAACTAATGCTTACCGCCATTTATTTTATGCTGCAAACGACCCGGTAAAAGCACCGAAAGGATTGATGCACTACACTCTTTCCGCCCAGGATGCGAGTACGGTGAAAGGCAAAAACAACCAGCAAGATGTAATTCTCAAAGCCCTCAAAGATTGCGGCAAAATTCGCGCCGCAGAAGCTAAACCTTTCGCCCCGGCTTTTATCTTGCAAAAAGTTTGGCCTGCGGGGTTGGATAGTTGGACGACAAAGGCGCTGCGCGATGCTTTTGCTAAGGATTTGAGTTTGAATATTCTCCTCGATGCGGAAGTTTCGATGCTGCGGGAGACGATTCGCGAAGGGTTGAAAATGGGCAATTGGGATCTGAAAGTTGGGGAGAGACTGTTTATCAAAACCGATGATAGCGTGTTGGTGTTGCCGGAGACGATCGAATTTAGCGATCGCGCCCTACTGTACAGGCGCGGCATTCTCGAACCTCCAGCGCCGAAATCAGTGGAACTCAGCGCTCAATTGATGCCCGGTACCGAGGCGGCAAAATCGGTGCGGGTGAGGTGGAAAGCCAAAGGAGCACTGAGTGTTAGTTTGTATCAAAATGATAGTTTAGTGCCGGGAAATTTCTTCCCTTCCGATGAGTGTGAAATCACCATTGTGAATAACACTATTTTTCGGGTGGTGGCCGATTACGGTAACGGTGAGACAGCAGAAAAATCAACCAATGTCAATCTAAATCCTCAAGTTCCTAGCGTTCGATATAGTGACAATTCTCCTTATGTGGTGGAAGGGCTACAGGGGACTTTGTGGGAGGCGAAACCGCCGACTATCGAACTCGACGGCACGGTGAATGCGGTATTTGCGGGATTGGGCGATCGCATCAGCGACAACAAAATACAAGCCATCGAAATGCTAGAATTGTCTGTGGATCGAGTCATGGATTATCGCAAATTGGGAACAGCAATTGCCCTATTGCAGCGCTGGCAACCGCAAATCGACCAAACCGCAACCATTCAAACCGGCGACCAATTTGTGCGCTTGGAATATCAAGGGGGGTTGCGGGGATTTCAGAGCTTTTTCTCGACTATCAACACTTTGTTGAACAGCCCCGACGCGCAAGCAACTGTTAGTTTGAAAATCACCTTAGAATTCAAGCCAGCTTTGTCAGCAAATGCCTCGGATATTAGCAGTATAAAACAAACCCTCGATCGCAATCCAGTAGAAAGATTGAGTTTAAGGGCAAGGGTGGTATATTGAGGAAAGGAGTCAGGAGTCAGGAGTCAGGAGTCAGGAGTTAGAAAGGAGAATTTAGGAGTCAGGAGTTAGAAAGGAGAATTTAGGATGAAACTCGAACCAGCTAAAAAATTTCAAGATTTAATTGTGTGGCAAAAATCTCATAAATTTGTTTTAGGGGTTTATAAGTTTACCAGTAAATTTCCAAGTAGCGAACTGTATGGATTGACTTCTCAGTTTAGACGAGCAGCAGTATCTATTGCTGCTAATATAGCAGAAGGATTTAAAAAACAAGGTCTTGCTGATAAAATGCGCTTTTTAAATATAGCACAAGGTTCTTTAGAGGAATGTCGATATTATTTAATCCTATCTGAAGACCTGAACTATGGGAATTCTCAGTCTTTAATCTTAGATATTGAAGAAGTTAGTAGATTGTTAGAATCCTATTATAGTAAAATCAGAAGTCGTAGAGACAATTCAGGATTAAGAAAAGAGAATTCAGGATGCAGTAGTCAGGAGTCAGAATTTTGAATTCAGAGTAAGGAGTCAGGAAGAAGAATTCAGGAGTCAGGAGTCAGGAGTCAAAACTCAGGAAGAAGAATTCAGGAGTCAGGAGTCAGGAGTCAAAACTCAGGAAGAAGAATTCAGGAGTCAGCATTTTTACTCATCCCTTCTCGTGACTTCTTTCTCCTAACTTTCTCCTTCCTTCTCCTGACTCCTGACTCCTGACTCCTTTCTCCTAACTTTCTCCTTCTTTCTCCTGACTCCTGACTCCTGACTCCT